>JAGBHV010000032.1 GCA_017935325.1 Clostridia bacterium | reverse complement strand
TCTTTAAAATGTGAACTTACGGCACAATAATGCGTTAAAAACCACCGATACGCGACAGCGTTATCGGTGGTTTTCGCCTTTTCTTGCACACGCAATTTCGCGCATTTTAAAGTGCTTCGCAGTTTCGTAGAAAAGCAAAATTTCTTGAATTGAAGCCAAAAATGCAGCAAGCGTTTCTGCCATGTTTTCACCTGTTACGCAACCCAATCGTCAAGATAAATTACGTTTGAAATTTTTCTTTCAGGCACAGCTTTTTTCATTTTCTGTTTTCGGGCATATTCCTCTACGCTCATACCTGCTTTGTGTGCTTTTATTTTAAGCCTGATATACTTGAATAGAATTCGCTCAAACTCTGCTAACTCCTTCTCGTAAACGAAACCTATAAAAAGCACAACTGCAAAAACTACTCCGAAAATAATTGTAAGTGTTAAACCAAGTGACATCATTATACATCCTTTCTTTGTCGAACAAAGTTGAACATTTGTTCTTTATGTCATCATTATAACACAAATTTTTCATTTGTCAACACAAATGTTCGTTTTGTTCGTAGTTGAGTACCAAAACTTGGACTCTACTCTCTCAGAATAAAAAATTTTTCTTAAATCTTTACAATGTATGGAAAAATGATGTAAAATATGATATAGTTATCTTACAAATAAAAGCGGAGGAATGAAACATGAAAGTAATGGTTTACAAAACAGCTGAAGAAATCGCAGAAGCTGTAGGCAGAATTATAATCAAAAGAGTGGCAGATGAGCCGTCATGTGCAATCGGTTTTGCAACAGGTGCATCTCCCGTTCCTACATACGAATACATTGTGTCAGAATTTGACAAGGGCAACATTTCATTCAAGGATATGAAAACCTTCAATCTTGATGAATATTGCGACCTTCCCGTTGATGACAAAAACAGCTACCACACATTTATGCACGAAAACCTTTTCGACAAAATAGATGTTCAGGCAGAAAACATCAACTTCCTTGACGGTAACGCTGAAGATTATGATGCAGAAAGTGCAAGATACGCAGAGGCAATCAAAGCTGCAGGCGGAATAAAAGTTCAGATTCTCGGCATCGGCACAAACGGTCACATCGGTTTCAACGAACCTGCAGATGAATTTACCGATGAAGCTTTCAAAGTAACTCTTACACAGAGCACAATTGACAGCAACCAGAAATATTTCGGTGAGCAGGCAATGCCCAGATACGCAATGACAATGGGTATCGGCAGCATTATGCGTTCAGAAGAAATCGTTCTTATTGCAACAGGCGAAGCAAAAGCAAAAGCTATTGCAGCAGCAGTAAACGGCGAAGTTACACCCCGGTGCCCTGCTTCAATTCTCCAGACTCACAAGAATGTAACATTCTTTGTTGATGAAGCAGCAGCAAGCCTTCTTAAATAATTTTTGTTGTATATAAAACACAGCACCTCGTAATTCGCGGGGTGCTGTAAACTTTTTTATATAATTTTTATTATTCAGAGAAGCTGAAATATTATCAGTATTTACATTTTGTATATTGAACTTGACTTTCTTTTCTGTTATACTTCTTTCGGTGATTTTATGAGTACGTTAAAAAATAATTTAATCGGCGACAAAAATTTTTACCGCCGTGTAATAGCAATAGTTCTGCCTCTGATTATACAGAACACAATCACAAACGTTGTAAGCCTGCTTGACAACGTTATGGTCGGCAGTGTAGGAACTTTGCAGATGTCGGCAGTAGCAATAGTAAACCAGCTTCTTTTTGTTTTTTCACTGTGTATTTTCGGCGGTCTTGCCGGTGCAGGAATATTTTCCACTCAATACGCAGGTGCAAACGATAACGACGGCGTGCGTCATTGCTTCAGAATGAAGGTTTATATCGGCGCTGCAATGTTAATCATAGCAAGTGTTGTTTTCTGGTTCTTTTCAGAACCTCTTGTATCATCGTATCTTGCTGAGGACACCTCGCCTGCTGATGCAGCCGCAACCCTTAAATACGGTGTTGATTACCTTAAAATTATGATAATCGGTCTTCTTCCCTTTACAATCTCGCAGATTTATGCAAGTACACTGCGTGAGCTGGGAGAAACAAAGCTGCCGATGGTTGCAAGTATCGCAGCAATTCTGATAAACCTCGTTTTCAACTATCTCCTTATTTTCGGCAAATTCGGTTTTCCGCGCCTTGGCGTTTCAGGTGCAGCAATTGCAACGGTAATGTCCCGTTTTGTTGAGGCATTTATCATAATTATTGCAGTTACGGTAAGAAAAAAATCCTTCCCGTTCATCAAAGGCGCATTCAGAAGCTTTTACATTCCGTCAAAGCTCTGCAAAGATATTTTCACAAAAGGAATGCCTCTTTTAGTAAATGAATTTTTATGGTCTGCAGGCATGGCTGTTTTACTGCAGTGTTATTCAGTAAGAGGCCTTGACGTTGTAGCCGCAGTTAACATTTCGAACACAATAAACAACCTTTTCAATGTTGTTTTCATTTCAATGGGAAGTGCTGTGGGAATTATCGTAGGTCAGCATTTAGGTGCGGATAATATTAAAGAAGCAAAAGTTTCAGTCTGGAGACTTATTGCCTTGTCTATAGCCACGTGCCTTGTAATGGGCAGTATCATGGCTCTGCTTGCACCCGTGATTCCGAATATTTACAACACCGAACCTCACGTTAAAGACATGGCAACAAAATTCCTCTTCACGGTTGCAGCTTTAATGCCTGTTTTCTCCTTTGCCCATTGCTGCTATTTCACCTTGCGTTCAGGCGGCAGAACAATTCTCACCTTTGTTTTTGACAGCGTTTTCACATGGGGAATTGTCGTTCCCTTTGCATACAGCCTTGCAAGCTTTACGGCTTTGCCCATTGTGCCGTTGTATTTTGCCGTGCAATCCCTTGAATTGGTAAAGTGCATTGTAGGCTTTATACTTGTAAAAAAAGGTTTATGGATAAGAAATATTGTAAGTGATAAATAAAAAGCACCCGATAAGAACATAAAAATTCTTATCGGGTATTTTTATCTGATATACAGCGTATCGTTTTCTTCTTTTATATCAAAGAGGACAGGCCTTTCAAGGGGATTCTCATTAGGTGAATGAAGAATTAATTTAAGTTCATTTTCTTTTGTTCTGAAAATCATTCCGTGACCGCCGTTTTTCTCAAACAGAAGCCGTGTATCGTGAGTCCAGTTTCCGTCAATATGTCCGTTATCGGAATAAATCATTGCCTGGCAGTATTCGTGATTAAAAAAGCTTGACCAGATAAGAAGAAGTCTGCCGTTTTCCGTTCTGTATGCAAAAGGTCCGTCAGTTACAAAAGTTTCTCTCGTTTTGTCAACCCAGCAAGGCTCGGATGCCTTAAAAAGGTATATGGGCTCACCCTTTGCACTTTTCAGGTCTTCCGTCAGTTCAACTGCCCACACTTCGCCGTCTTTCACCTGCACCCATTCGTGGCAGAAAATCATATAAGGTTTTCCGTTATCGACTAAAAAAGTGCCGTCAAGGCATTGCCAGCTTTCAGGTGTTACAGGACCGTCGCTGTGAGGCACAAAGGGACCGTCAGGTTTTTCGGAAACTAAAATCTGCGTACCGCGCAGACGTGTATCGCTTATAAAGCTTACAAACATATAATATTTATCTTTATAAAAATGCACCTCGGGCGCCCAGAAATTTTTATTCGCCCAGAAATTTTCAGGCGGAGTAAAAACCTCTTTTGCTTCGCTCCAGTTTTCCAGATCTTCGCTTATATAAACGTCCAGGCCCGTGCTTTTATCTGTCCATGCTTCGCTTCCTCTTGTGCCGTACATATAATATTTTCCGTCAGCAAGAAGAACAAAAGGATCGCGGATATTAATATCCTTGAAATTCATATTTATCACCTCGGAAAAATTGTAGCATATTGCAAAATCTTTTTCAATAATTTATAATCAATATATAATAAGAAACAGGGAGTGACTTTCATGAAAAATTTCAGATACCAGATACACACTCATACTGACCCATGCAGCCATTGTTCGCACATGAAGCCTGAGGCACTTTTGCAGGCTTTGCATGACGGCGGATATCAGGGTTGCGTACTCACAAACCATTTTTATTGGGGCAACACGGGAATTGACACAGACTTGCCGTGGGAAGAATTTGTAAAAGCATATGAAGATGATTATATTGAATGCAAAAAAATTGCTGAGAAATATGACCTTGATATAATTTTTGCAGTTGAAGAAGAGGTTGAAGAAGGTCTTGAAATTCTCATTTACGGAATTACTCCCGAAATTTTATACGCACATCCTGAGCTTACACAAAAAAATCTTGAAAACTGGTCAAAGCTTCGCGAAGAATGCGATGCTGTGATTATTCAGGCTCACCCGTTCAGAAACAAGCCTTCCATCCCCGTAAGAAAAGTTTTTTCTCACGATTTAATTGACGGGATAGAAATTTTCAACGCAGGCAATAAACCTGAAGATAACGCAGAAGCTGAAGAATATGCCCTTAAAAATCCTGATTTGATTTTAACTGCAGGTGCAGATTCACATTCACCGTCAAACGCATGTATCGGCGGAATTGCAACTGACGAAAGAATCAGAAACGAAAAAGACCTTGCAAAAATCCTTAAAGAAAAAGATTTTGAAATAATAAAAGGATAAAAATATAACGCACCGAAAAATTCGGTGCGTTTTGATTATACCCTTAAAAATCTTACACTGTACGGCTCCATTTTATTTGAGCCGAAATTCACTTTTTCGCCTGTGAACAAATCAGTTGCACTTTCTGCTTTCGCATCAAAGAAAGCCGTGTATTCATTTTCATCTGCGTTTATCATTACGATAACTCTTTCGCCGTCACATTCTCTTTCAAAAACTATCTGACGGTTTGTCATATGAAGAATGTCAAATGAGCCGTAACACAATGCTTTGCTTTCTTTTCTTATTTTTGAAGCACGTGAAATAAATTCCGTAATTTCGTTTGACTGCACGCTCTCAATATAAGGGCGCAATGCCTTGTCGCCGTCTTCTTTTCTGCCTTCAATTCCCCATTCACTGCCGTAATAAATGCAGGGCATTCCCGGCATACCGAACAAGATTCCGTAAGCAGGAATGATATGATTTTTGTTTGTAAGAATTGAAGCAATTCTCGAAACATCGTGATTGTCAACAAAGCCTATCAGCTTCAGACCTCTGTACATGCACCAATCCTCTCTGCCGAAACGGTTACGAAGAGAATGACCGATTTCAAACATATTCATGCTGTTGAAGGAAGAATAAATTCCTTTGTAGCATTCATAATTTGTTGCGCTGTCGAGCATATCGGGATTAATAATATCCTTGTAATTTCCGTGAATCATTTCACCCGCCAGGAAGAAATCCTCTCTTTTTCCTTTGCAGAAGTGTGAAAGCTCACCCATAAAATTTCTGTTGAGCATATATGCAACATCAAGACGCAGACCGTCAATTTTAAATTCATCAATCCATCTGCCCACATTTTCAAGCAGATAATTCTTCACATCGGGATTATCAAGATTAAGCTTTACAAGTTCAAAATGGCCTTCCCAACCTTCATACCAAAAGCCGTCGTTATATTGGCTGTTGCCATCAAAGCTGATATAAAACCAATTTTTATAGGGCGAATCCCATTTCTTTTCTCTTACATCCCTGAAAGCAAAAAAGTCACGTCCCACATGATTGAAAACGCCGTCAAGAATCACTTTAATTCCGTTTTCGTGTAAATCATCGCACACATTCTTAAAATCATCATTACTGCCCAAACGCACATCAATTTTTGAAAAATCCGCCGTATCGTAGCCGTGGGTCGAGCTTTCAAAAACAGGGCAGAAATACACGGCATTTACGTTTAATTTTTTAAGGTGCGGTATTATATCTTTTACTTTCAGAATCCTCGGCATTTCTTTGCCGTCGTTAATTTCAGGCGCACCGCAGAAGCCTAAAGGATAAATCTGATAAATTACACTTTCGTTAAACCACATTTTGTTTTTCTCCAATTCGCATTTTAGTAAAAGTATACCCCATATTTATTGTTTTGTCAAAAAGTTGACAAAAAGATTTAATGCTGTTACAATTTTCTATATCAGAACAGGAGGGTTTTATATGAGTTCATTTCTTTCAAAAATTATGCGCGTTTTTATATCTTTTTTAATGATGATTTCGCCTGCACTTCCTCATGCCCTTGACCTGCCCGAAATTCCCAAGGGTCAGCAGTTAAACCTTGATGAAAGATTTAAGCTTACATGGTCTGACGAATTTGAAGGCGACACTTTAGACAGAACAAAATGGACATATGAATGGTGGGTAACTGAAAGAAAAGGCGGTTACTGGCACGAGGATATGGTAGACGTAAAAGACGGAAATCTCGTTATCACTACTGCTTATTTCGACACACCCCTTGAAAATTATTATGAGGATTATTTTGCATCAAGACCTGATTTCAAGCCGTACAAGGAAGGCTGGTACACCGCATGCATTTCATCAATAAACATTTTCGAGCAATGCTACGGTTATTTTGAATGCCGTGCGATTCTTCCCAAATCTACGGGTATGTGGTCAGCATTCTGGATGATGAACGACCAGGTTGTAAACGTTGATAATTCAGGCAAAGACGGCACAGAGGTAGACATTTTTGAATCCATGTATTACAAAGATGTTTGGTGGGGCGCAGGCGACTGCGTTATCAGCGGAATTGTTTATGACGGTTACGGAAAAGATATAAAGAACGACAGTATCGGAAAATTTTTCGCGAACAATCCTTATGAAGAATTCAACACCTACGGCCTTGAATGGAATGAAAACGAATATATTTTCTACATCAACGGAGTAGAAACAGGCAGACTCTCCACAGGCGGAGTCAGTCAGAATCCTGAATATCTTCTTCTTTCATGTGAAGTTGCAGGCGAAAACGGCATTGCACACGCTGACCGCCACGGCACAGGAAAAATGAGCATGGAAAAAGGCGACACAGCAGAATTTATAGTAGACTACGTAAGAGTTTATGAATATAAATAAATAACAATTCCGGACTTTCGTTGTTTCAGAAAGTCCGGAATTAATTATTTTCACCTGAATTTACAGCTCTGTTCCGCTGATTTTCTCATAGCTGTTATAATCTGCAAAACAGAAGCTTTTCAGCAAAATCCCAATTCCTCCATAGCCTTGATAAATGTGTCGGCTTCGCCGTCAGGATTTGCGTTTTTTGTAGCTTCAATATCGTACCACGCATATTCAAGACCATGAATAATAACGGGTATTTCTTTTCCGAAATGTTCTTTTATCACTCCGTCTTCCTGAAGCTTTCTTGCCACTTCTGATGCAAGCTGAAGCAATTCATAATGACCTGACGGACCTTTTCCGATATAATTGCAATCTTCATCGTACATTTCGTCTTCATTTTCTTCGCCTATATTTGTTATACCGTTTTCCGCATACCAATCAAATAATTTTTCCGTAAACACATCCGGCTCATCTGTATCGATTATCATTGTTTCATCCTGTCTCCAGAAAGCATAGTTCCACCTTTCTTCATCAAGCTCATCTGCACCGTTACAATCCTTTTCAGTATTGTAGCTTATCGCCCATGAAGAAACATTTTCAAATCCCTTATACTCATTCGATTCGTTTGCATTTATAAAAAACGAAATTGCATAAATCCCGTCTTCATTCCATTTTAATATTTCTGATTTGACTTTATCGTACAGAGCTGTTGTAAATTCTGTCATTTTAATATTCTCCTTTGAGTTTTTACTCACTTAAAATCCCGCAATAATTATATCATATATCTTATCAGAAAACAATAACTGCCGTTTTTTGCAATTAATCCGACAATTCTACCATCAGTAGGGTGATTTATATTACATTATTTGTTATAATACAGTTCAGAAGGAGGTTGAAATTATGGACAATAAAAAGACCGGAGAATTTATTGCACAACGCAGAAAAGAAATCAACTTAAGCCAGAAGCAACTTGCCGAAAAGCTTAATGTTACCGATAAAGCCGTTTCAAAATGGGAAACAGGAAGAGGTGCACCGGATATATCTCTTCTGACAGCAATTGCCGATTCATTGAAAGTTACTGTTATCGAATTGCTTGAGGGAGAATTTTTAGAAAAATCAGAAGCACAAGCACAGACAGAAAAGGTTGTAATCGAAGCACTGCAAAAAGCAAAAAAGCAACAAACAAAAACAGCAATATCAATTTTCACCGCATTGACAATAATATTTTTCCTTATAAATGCTGTAACGTACGGATATTGGGGCAGACGACATAAAGTGTTATATAATGTTGATACGGTTTATGTAAATCAGGATGAAGAAAATCCTGATAAATATGATTTTTATTATAACTGTTCAGTTGAAAACTGGTGGTTTGATTTTAACGAGCATACATATAATCTGAAAGCTGAGTTGAGCGGCGAACCCGGCAGTTGGGATTTCAGCTCAAAAACATACCCTGTAACATCAACTAATTCATCTGAAACTTTTTTTGTTATTCACGTAGAGTTTGATGCTTCATCAGTTGCGGGCTATGTGCCAATTGAAGATGTTGTAATGAGAGCTGAATTTTCAGCTTATGATGAAAACGGCGAATCTGATGAGCGCGCAAATTTATACATGAGCGACTTTAATAATGCAAAAATCATTATGATATAAAAATTATATTTCGACTATTTAAAAAACCACCTTTTCAGGTGGTTTTTGCTAACTTCACATAATCAGATGGTGTCATTTTATAAAACTTTTTAAATGCCGTTATAAAATATGTCTGTGAAGAAAATCCGAGCTGAGCACTTATTTTTCCGGAAGACATTCCGTCAAGAAGTAAGCCCTTGGCTTTTTCAAGCTTCTGTCTCAGAATATAAGAGCTGAGATTTTCCCCTATTTCCTTTTTGAATATCTGCGACAGATAATCAGCAGAAATCCCGCAGTGTTCAGCAATTGCAGAAACGCTGATTTTCCGTGAAATATTTTCGTTTATATATTTTATGCAATTTCTGATGTGAGGAGAAAATTCAGGCTGTTTTTTGTTCTTTTTCACATCCTCCGTCAGCTTCACAATTTCCGCTCCCAGGCACATGAAAATTTCGTCTTTATCATCAAGCCTGTCAATAGTTTTTATCACTCTGTCTGAAAATTCATAAGCTTTATTTTCGTTAAGACCGCCCTGAATGGCATATCGCGTAGCAAGCGTAATCGTGCTTACTGCCATGTACTTGCATTGCCTCAGCTCATCGTCAGACATCCGCCCCATAACAATTATAGAGTCAAGATTTTTAAGCTGTGCTATCAGCGATTCAATATCACCCTGCTGAACACAGGAAAGCAGACGTATTTCAGCACTGTAGGGAGTATGCTTTTCGTCAGAAAAATCTTTATTTTCAATAGTCTTTACCGTTACAAGCTTATCTATGTTCATCAAATCACATCTTTTCTTTAGGGTAGTGCAAACAATCCGAACACGCCAAAAAGTTAATCTTTTCAAGTCTTTTCGGTGTTTCGCACTCGAAAGGCGTCAACCTTTCTTCACGCTCATCCACCAAAAATCCAATAAAAATCTTCAACTTTTTGGTCAAAGATTTTTTATAGAGGTGATTTTTGGTGAACCGCGGCAAAAGCACAGCAAATCCTGGCGGATTTGCGAGTATTTTAACAAAGGGTCAGCGGAAATCAACCTATAAAAAACGGGTTCAGATTATTTGCGCTACCCTAACTTTCTCATCTCTTTTTTCAGACGTCTGTTACAGAGAAATTCCCATAGAGGCATTATCAAACCGCCACCCAAACGACAATGTGCTTCGTTCATTGCACCATAATACGCAACTCTGAAATCCGCATATTCGGATAATTTATATTTTTGTTTGTATGTCTCGTATAAACCATAGGCATCGCCCCACATATTTCTGAACTGAAATAAATCATATTCTCTGTCTGCCCACATACTGCCGCAAGGGTCAATAAAAGCAATAAGATTAAAAGTTTTCGGGTCAGCCATTATATTCATTATATTAAGGTCACCGTGAATAAGCACGGGAGTTGAATTTTTCGGACAGGTGCTATCAAAAATTTCAGATGCTTCTTTAAGCAGATTAAGTTTCTTACGGCTGAATTTACCGTTATCACAAAGCTTTTCAAGCTCATTCAGCCACGGCTTCTGCATTTCTGTTTTATAAAAATCATACCAACTGTCATAAACAGAATTCCCCAAAAAACCGAACTTGTCATTTGTTACACTATGCCATTCAAGCATACCGGCAATAACATCACCGGCAAATTTTTGCTTTAATTTTCTGCTTTTTAACAGGAACATCGGATTTAATACATTCTGTCCGGGGCAAAAGCTCATAGCTAAAATAGCTGTGTCTTCATCCTCATAAGTAAAAAGAACCTCAGGCATTTTTACACTTGTGTTTACAGACAGAAGTTTAAGTTGTTCCGCTTCATCGTATTGTGAGCCCTGTATCCGGTAAGCTTTTACAGCGATGATTTCTCCGTCAGAAAGTACAACCTTATAAACTCTACCGTAACTGCCGCCACCGATAAATTTGATTTTATCGGCTTTTTTATTAAGTTTTTCAGAAATAATATCAGGCAAAATCGGCAATAAATGTTTGTTACTGTTATCAAGAACTTTCATTTTGTATCCTCCAACATCCTCAGCTTTACAAGTTTATAGGCTTTTTTACTTTCGGGCAGAAAAGAAAACAACTGAAAACAATGGCACATACCCTCGAATTTGTAAAGACGGGCATCAATATTTGCACTTTTCATTTTATCATATACTCTGTCGCTATCGCTCTCATCCAGCTCTGCAGTTCCGCATATCAATGTTACCTTGGGGAATTTTTCAAAGCTACCGAACAAGGGTGAAATATAGGGGTCTGTTCTATCGACATTCAGAACATACCTGGATATTCTTCT
>JAGBHV010000031.1 GCA_017935325.1 Clostridia bacterium | reverse complement strand
TTGTGTGGTCGGCAAACCACTTCTAATATACCAAGGAGCTTTTTTCTTGTCTACTTCTCCCCTCGCTATAAGCTTTTTTATTCCCCCTGTAGAACAGGGGGTTGCCTTTGTTACAAACAGTGCAACATAATTCCGCGGCTATAAAGAATCCGCCGCGGAATTATGAAACGGAAGAATTCCTGAAAAGGAATAATCTGTCCTTCAGCGATTATATGCCGAAAACAGATAAATTATAATTAATATGTGAGTTTAAAAGTGAGCGTTGCCTTCCTCTGACGAGGAAGGTGGATTTTTTGTGCTTGCACAAAAAAGACGGAAGGAGAGAAATATCAAAAATATAACTACCCCTCAGTCTTTTTGCTTCGCAAAAATCCAGCTCCCCTGACAAGTGGAGCCACCAGTTAAAATCAATTTCATCATATATTTACACCGATAAATTATAATTTAGTGCAAAATGCAGAATGCAAAATGCAGAGTTTCGGGTCTGCGACGCTATTATGTTTGGGTGTGGGCTTTGCCCACCCGCAATTTTGCACTCTGCACTATGCACTTTGCATTCAAATTATAATTTGTTGCTGACATTTCCAGACGTATCAATAAAAACACCGCCGTGTCATTCTTGAACGTTAGTGAAGAATCTCGGCGGTGTTAAGCTTTATGTGTTGCCATTTTGAGATCCTTCGCTTTCGCTCAAGGATGACAACAAAATGGCAAAGTTAGTCACATATAAATTATAAAAAAATGCTTTGTGCGGTGAATCTGAATGCACCGCTTTAATTTTTTATGCTTATTAAAAATTTTGCTACTGAATCCTCTGTGTTTCTGCCAATGACGGCGGTTGCGCATTTTTTTACATCAGCTTTTGCATTTTCAACGGCATAGCTTTCGTCTGCCGCTTCAAAAAGCGGAATATCATTCAGATTATCACCAAACGCCACCACTTTTTCAAAACCATAGTTTGCCTTCAGCCATTTCACGGCATTGTACTTTGACGCTTTGTCGGAACACACCTCGAAATACCAGAAATCAGGGTTATAAGTATCGCGATAAAACTCACAACGGATACCGTCAATTTTAATTATTTCATCATATAGAGGCTTGATTTTTTCGTATTTATCCGAATATGAGTAATAAACAATATTACGATTTTTGCATTTTCTGAAGCTTTCAATCTTTGTGAATTTCTTGCCGTATTTTTCTTCGCGTTCCTTTATAAACTGCTTTGAATTAGGGGCGTTTGTATTTTCATAAAATGTGCTTAATCCCCCATCAATACAAAAAACAAATCCGAAAGAACCATAATCGCAGATTGTCTTTAAAAATTTATCTTTCACTTCATCCGGCATTGCTTCAACTTTTATATACTCACGTGTTTTTGCATTCATCAGAGCAACACCGTTCATAAGAACAACAGGCACATTCACAGGCACTTCGGAAAGCATCTGCAAAACCGTTGCTTCACTTCTCGCTGTTGCAACAGAAAAATAGTTGCCTTTTGAAATAAATTTATTAAGAAGGTTTTTACTTTCGGGTGTTATTTCAGCAGAATTATTAAGAAGTGTTCCGTCAAGGTCGGAAATATAAAGAGTTTTCATTATTACCACCTAAAAAGGCTGTACCGACAAAAATCAGTACAGCCCTCAAATTTTATTTAACTATCTGAATACGGCTTATTTCTCTCGGCTTCGGTTCAGGTTTTTCATCCCCGTGACCTACAGAAATTGCAATATCAAAAACATAGTTTTCAGGAATATTCAGTCTGTTTTTCCATTTCAGGCTGTCAGGGCCGTCAAAAAGTGCGCCCACAGATGCAATGATTACAGATTCAAGACCTATTCCTTTTGCGCAAATTGCAATATTTTCCACCATGATTCCCGCATCCATTTTACTTCCGTTTTCACTGAAAATCATCGCCATTACAGGCGCATTGTGATAAACGGGATTTTTTTCTGCTCGCGTATATGCAGGAGTATCATAACCGACAAACTCCTTGAAATCGTGGTTGATTTCTTCAAGCATTGACTTGTCTGTAATAAATCTTACATGGCATGGCTGACCGTTTCTTCCGCTGGGAGCTAAAAGCGCGGCCTTCATCAATGTTTCAAGTTCATCATCATTCAGAGGAATATCTTTATATTCACGGATTGTCTGACGTGAAAGAATTGCATTCGTAACTTCGTTTTTAATAATCATTATTCGCCCTTCATTTCAAGAAGTTTAACTGTGCCGTCGTATGAAGCCTGGCTGACTTTGATTGAATCAGTAATTGCTGCTTTGATATCATCTTCTGTTGCACCGAGCTCAACACTGTATTTTCTGTCGATGAAAAGGTTGATGGCCATGATATCTGCAAGTCCGTCTACGTCAATACCGCTTTCAATACCTTTTTCAGCATATTCTTTCTTAACTCCGCCGAGACCCATTCTCATCATCCAGGGAGCAACGCTGATAATTGTTCTGTTATCGCCCATACCTCTTGCAGCATAAACGATTTTAAGGAATTCCTTCCATGTCTGGTTGTACATGCTGATAGGCCATGCTTTTGCGCCTTTTGATTTTTCAGCAGCACCAACAATAACTTCACCAACCTGACGTACTGTGAGCATTGCTGTGCCGCCGCCGGGATACATTGTGAAGGGAAGCTTATCCATTCTCTTAATCTGTTCGATAAGGATAACCCAAACAGGCTTTCTGCCGGGCTGTGTGCCGAAAATGTAAGGAAGCTCAAGAACTGCTACATCGAAGTTATCATCTGCATATGAGAAAGCAACTTCTTCCTGGTCGATACGGCTTCTGATATAGGGATGCTTTTCGCAGAGCTTCATATCAGGACGCTGTTTTGCAAGATATGAGAAGTATGAACCGAGGATAACAGCATTCTTCATACCGACTTCTTTACAGATAGGAAGAATTCTCTTGAGAGGAGCAATGTTGAATTTATAGTAAGCATCATAAACGGGTGCCGGAAATTCAACACGTTCGTCGATACCTGCTGCAAAAACAAAGCAATCGTAACCTGCCATCATCTCTCTGAGTTCGTCATCTGTTTTGTCATTAATGTTAGCAAACACGATTTCCATTTCCTCAGGAATAGGTGCTCCTTCAGGAAGCGGAGGAAGTGCTACAGTTTTGACCTGATGACCTTTTTTGATGAACAATTCTGCAGCGGCAGAGCCGAGCAGACCTGTTCCGCCAATCATAAATACTTTCATTGAATTAACCTCCAAAAATTGTTAATTCAATTCTAAAACAATTTCTATAAATAGTCAAGTATTATTTTCAGAAGTCGCCTTGGTATTTACAAGCAAAGATATCGCTTTTATGGAAATTGATATTTTGTAATAGGGATAAACATACCCTGCAGGAAAGACAAACACACATAATGCTATCCACCCGATGAAGCTTAATTTCAGCATTGCAGTTTCAAAACATCTGTTTTCCATTACCGCACAACTGAGTTTTACAGCATCTTTTACGCGACAGAAATCGTTTTCATAAAAAATGTATTGAGCCAGAAAATACCGTTGCAAAAAAACAAAAGAAAAGAAAGCTGCACAGCCTGCCAGCAGAATAATGCTTAACACTATCACAGTCAGCATTTTTCTGCCTGTTCCTTCGTTCAGGGAATAAACAAGATATCCGCACAGTGTAAGCGCAGGTATCATAAAAAGAAAGGTTATAAAAAACTTTTTAAGACGCAGCAGAAAAAGAAACTTTATCGAAGGAAAAATTCTGCCTGATTTATAAAAAGAAAAAAGATTTTTCAGTTTCTGACGGTTTTTCTTTGCGTTTTCATAAAACCAGATATCTCTGCCAAAGCTGAAAGGCATAAGGAAAATGTATGACAAAAATCCGAGTAATGTAAAAAATAACGTTTTTACAGCAAAACCGGGAATAAAGGATATAACACTGTCAAGCTGCACTTTCTTCATAATAAATTCGCCAAGAATATATGAATTGTTAAAAACCAGACTCAATAGAACTGTTATAATCAATACAAGAGACATTTTTGAATATTGGTCAAGCATATTTGCCTTTGAATAAATTTTGATTCTGCCGTTCAATTTTATCGCTCCTTTGAAAATTTTCAAGGTAATTATTGGATGTTTTACCCTTTTTTATGCAAAAAAATGTTGCAAAAATTATACATATATATATTGCTCTTTTTAATGAAAAATGGTACAATACATAATTGAATTAAATTATAATGGAGATTTTTATGAGAAAATTTGCAATTCTTTTAATAACCTTAATTTTAATGCTGTCACTCTTTTCAGGTATTAATGTTTCAGCATCAGATAACATCAAGGCAAAAAATGATATTTTTGCTGTTTCACGCGGCGGTGATACGAGCAGATTCCCGCAGAATTCGATTGAAGCAATTGAAGCATGTCTTGAACTTAATATTGATGCTGTTTCCGCAACCGCAAGAAAAACAAAGGACGGCAAAATCGTGCTTTTTGAGCAGGAAAGCACAAAAGATATCTGCGTTGACAAAAGCGGTAAGCGTGTTGACAAAAAGATTTCAGAAACAGATTATAAAACTCTTTCTTCCTATTTCCTTTTGTCACCGGGAAGTAAAAATCTTTCCCGCAAGACCAATTCAAAAATCACGCTTATGACAGATGCTTTTGAAGCAATCAAAGGCAAGATGATTATGATTATCGACTGCGATGAAGCCATTCTTGACGACGTTTATGAAGAAATTTTTCTCGGCGGTTTTGCTCACGATGTAATTTTCAGATGCAACGAAATGAAAACTGAAGATTTGCTCAGCTGGGCTTCATCAAAAGTTGCAAAACCCGAAATCATTGCCTCTTACCACGGAAATGTAATTTTCTCTGCAATAAACAAATATAATTTTGCTAAAAATAACAATATATGCGCTGCTGAATTTACAACCAAAAACCCATACGGCGTTGTTTACAGCGACTTTTTTACATCCCGCTTTTCAGCAATTAAAGTTGTTGCCCCCGTTTATGATGAAAACCTTTGCGGAAAAAGACCTGATAATATCTCAGGCTGGGAAGACCTGATTTCCCGCGGATACAACATAATTGAAACAGCAAACGCCAAAGAGTTTTCCGCATATATTTCTCTTCTTGAGGAAAACCTCAATTCCCTTGAAAATGTATACAACAACCTTAAAGATACAGATTTATCACGTTTCACCCCTGCCAGCACGGAAAATTTCAAAAAAAATCTGGAAAATGCTGAAAAAATTCTGAAAGCAGAAAAAACTGCAAGCGTTGCAGAAATAGGAAAGTGCATTGATGATATTGAACTTTCCGCAAATGAATTTGAAAACGCTGACGGCAACAACGATAAGGCTTTCAGTGTGACTCCGATGAAAATTTTCTGGATAGTTTTCGCTCTGGCACTTTTTGTATCATCACAAATCTATCTTTTCAAAAAAACTAAAAAAGCTTAATTCCGGAGGGATTTTTATGGCAACAGAAAGAACACCTAAACTCAAAAGAGCTTCTTTCCCCGAAGAGGTGGGAGTTTCCTCTGAGGCGATAAAAAGTATTATTGAAGAATTTATAGTAAACAAAGCTGAAGTGCACAGTCTTATGATTTTAAGACACGGAAAAATTGCTTATGAATCATGGGCTTATCCTTTTACTCCCGAAATGCCCCATATTATGTATTCTGTAAGCAAAAGCTTCACTTCAATGGCTATCGGCTTTGCAATTGAAGAAGGGCTTCTTTCCCTTGACACAAAAGTAGTTGATATTTTCCCTGAATACGACAATAAGGATGACGAAAATTTGCAGAAGCTTACTGTTTTCCACCTGCTTACAATGACTGCAGGTAAAATAGTAAGCCCTATGGCAGATAAAACTAAAAATCAATGGGTACGTGATTTCTTCACTTCTCCCTGGGGCTTTGCTCCGGACGAAGGCTGGGAATATATAAGCGAAAACCAGTATATACTCTCTGCAATCATTAAAGAAGTTACAGGTGAAACCTTAAGAGAATATCTTGCTCCCAGATTGTTCAGACCTCTCGGAATAAGGGAAAATCCTTATTGGGAAACTGACGGCAACGGCATTGAAGCCGGCGGATGGGGACTTTTTATAACAACCGAAGAGCTTGCAAACTTCACTCAATGCTGCCTCAACGGTGGTAAATTCAGAAACAAACGTGTAATTCCGAAAAAGTGGGTTGAATATGCAACTTCATCGCTTGTTCAGAATACAGGTGCTTTTGGCAGCACTTGCGGCGACGTGGTATCAGGCTACGGTGCCTGTTTCTGGAAAAACGGCGAAGACAGAGGTTACCGTGCAGACGGTATGTTCTCTCAATTCGGTATGGTATTTGAAGAATTTGACGCTTGCCTTATTCTTACAGCCTGTGAAATTGATGAACAGATTCCCCGTAACTGCATATGGAAGCATTTCGACAAGCTTTTTGTTGAAGAATCAACCGAGCCTTCACTTGAAGAACTCCCCTCTCTTCCGAAACTTGCAGATTTGCCCGAATCAAAAATACACAGCAAGTATGAAGAAATACTCAAGGACAAAAAAATCGTTCTCAAGCCCAACGTAGCTCTTGAGGTAATGAAATTCCCGTTGAGCATGCTTCCTATGTTCACAACATTTATGTCTGCAGACAAAGCAGGATATTACAATAATTTCTGCCTTGATTTTGATGGCGACAACTGCATAATGAGCTGGGATGAAAAAGATGAACACAACACAATTACATGCGCAATGGACGGCACGGTTGCTTATTCTCCCATGCGTCTTGGCGGTGTAGATTTCACGGCAAGTGCTTCTGCATGCTGGATAAACGAAACAAATCTTTTTGTGTGGGTAAGACCTTTAGGTGCAATAGGCCAGAGAAGACTTCGTTTTGAATTCAATGAAGACGGCACAGCAAACCTTTATACATCTACTTCCCCTGACCTTGATAAGGTGGCTGTAAACCTTTCTTCCACAGTCACAAAAGATTTAAAAGCAGATTTGACAAAGAGCATTGTATCCAATGCATTTACAAATGTTGCTCCTCATATTCTTGAGCCGAAACACAAATGCAGATTGGAAGACAGATAATACAATAAATATACATTTTTGCTTGACAAACTTGCAAAAAAGATGTATATTATACATAATTAATTGCATAAATATACCGATTTATGCATAAAACAATGAATTTTTATACAACATATACAAAAAGGGTGACAAAATTGGCAAAAGTTTTTATAGACGGTAAAGCCGGCACAACCGGATTGAGAATTTATGAAAGACTCGAGGGCCGTGACGATATCGAGCTTATTACATTAAGTGATGAGGACAGAAAGAATTACGACAAAAGAAAAGAAGCAATTAATTCTGCCGATATCGTGTTTCTGTGTCTGCCTGACCCTGCTGCAATAGAAGCTGTGGGAATGATAGAAAACGAAAACGTTAAAATTATCGACACTTCAACTGCACACAGAACAAACGAAGGCTGGTGTTACGGATTTCCTGAACTTGATGAAGAAAAATGGGAAAGCCTTAAAACTTCAAAGCGCGTTGCAGTACCGGGATGCCATGCAGGCGGTTTTATTGCGCTTGTATACCCCCTTATTAAAAACGGAATAATTTCTCCCGACACTAAAATTGCCTGCCACAGTTTAACAGGCTACAGCGGCGGCGGAAAGAAAATGATTGCAGAATATGAAGACGAAAACCGTTCACCTCTTTTTGATGCTCCCAGACAGTACGGACTTACGCAGCAGCACAAGCATTTAAAAGAAATGAAAGCAATTACGGGTCTTGAATCAAACCCCATTTTCTGCCCGATTGTTTCTGATTTTTACAGCGGTATGGAAATGACAGTTCCCCTTTTCGCAAGTGATTTATGCGAAGGCAAAACTGTTGATGATATTAAAAATGTATATTCTTCGCTTTACAACAGCGATATAGTAAAATATAAAGAAAGCATGGACGAAGAAGGTCTGATGAGTGCAAACGCACTTTCATTCAAAGACAGAATGGAAATTACAGTCTGCGGCAATGACGAAAGAATTCTCCTTATTGCACGTTATGACAACCTGGGCAAAGGTGCTTCCGGTGCGGCTCTTGAATGTATGAATATAATGTTGGGAAAAGAACCCACACTCGGACTTGATGTTTAAGCGAAAGGACAGGAATTTTAAAATGCAGAATATTTCAGGCGGTGTTTGCGCCGCAAAAGGATTTAAAGCAAGTGGTATTCACTGCGGAATAAGGAAAAACAAAACAAAACGTGACCTTGCTCTCGTTTTAAGCGAAACAAAAGCATCTGCTGCGGCAGTTTACACAACTAACCTTGTAAAAGGTGCTCCCATTACAGTTACTAAAAATAATATTGCTGACGGTTACGGACAGGCTATGATTTGCAACAGCGGTAACGCCAACACATGCAATGCAAACGGAATTGAAATTGCAGAAGAAATGTGTTCACTTTTAGGTGATGCACTTAAAATTGATGCAAAAGACGTTATCGTTGCTTCAACGGGCGTTATCGGTCAGACTCTTGACATTACACCTATTGCAAACGGTATCCCATCTCTCTGTGACGAGCTTACAGCAAACGGCGACAACGCCGCAGAAGCTATTATGACAACTGACACAGTTGCAAAGCAGGCAGCAGTTGAATTTACTCTCGGCGGTAAAACATGCCGTCTCGGCGGCATGGCAAAAGGTTCAGGTATGATTCATCCCAATATGGCAACAATGCTTGTGTTTATCACAACTGATGCTGCAATCAGCCCTGAAATGCTTCAGGCAGCTTTAAGCGAAGAAGTTAAAGATTCTTTCAATATGGTAAGCGTTGACGGTGATACTTCAACAAACGACATGGTTTCAGTTCTTGCAAACGGTATGGCAGGAAACGAAATTGTAACTGAAGAAAACGAAGATTTCCTTACTTTCAGAAAAGCTCTCGGCACAGTTATGGTTTCTCTTTCCCGTATGATTGCAGGCGACGGTGAAGGTGCTACAAAGCTCCTTGAATGCGTTGTAACAGAAGCTCCCTCAAAAGAAATTGCAAAGGTTGTTGCAAAATCAGTTATCTGTTCCTCACTTCTTAAAGCCGCAATGTTCGGCGCTGACGCTAACTGGGGACGTGTGCTTTGTGCTATAGGTTATTCAGGCGCAGATGTTGACGTAAACAAAATTGATGTTTCTTTCCGCTCAGCAAAAGGTCAGGTTGACGTGTGCAGGATGGGTGCAGGTATTGACTTCTCTGAAGAAATCGCAAAAGAAGTTCTTTTAGAAAAAGAGATTGAAATTCTCGTTTCTCTTAACGACGGAGAAGCAGCAGCTACCGCATGGGGTTGCGACCTGACATATGATTACGTTAAAATCAACGGCGACTACAGAACTTAAGAGGTAGAAAAAATGGATTCAACAGAAAAAATCACAAATGCACAGAGAGCTGACATACTTATTCAGGCTCTCCCCTACATTCAGAGATATTACAACAAAATCATCGTTATCAAATACGGCGGAAACGCTATGATTAACGAAGAGCTCAAAGCCGCAGTTATGGGCGATATGGTTCTCCTTTCACTCATCGGTATCAAGGTTGTGCTTGTTCACGGCGGCGGTCCTGAAATTACCGAAATGCTTCAGAAGGTAGGTAAAGAATCAAAATTCTATAACGGTCTTCGCGTAACTGATGAAGAGACAGCAAAAATCGTACAGATGGTGCTTGCAGGTAAAATCAACAAAAACCTTGTAAATCTTCTTCAGAATATCGGTGGCAAGGCAATCGGTCTTTCAGGTATGGACGGAAACCTTATTGAAGCAAAACCTGTTGACCTTGAAAATTTAGGTTATGTAGGCGAAATTACAAATATCAACACACAGCCCATACTCGACGTGCTTGAAAAAGGTTATATTCCCGTTGTTTCAACTGTAGGATGTGACAACGAAGGAAATGTTTATAACATCAACGCTGACACAGCTGCAGCAGCTATTGCAGGCTCTCTCGGTGCAGAAAGCCTTATTTCAATGACCGACATCTGCGGTATTCTCCGCGATAAAGACGACCCGTCTACACTTATTCCGAAAATCAACGTCAGCGAAGCTCCCTTGCTTATGCAGGAAGGCATAATTTCAGGCGGTATGATTCCGAAAATCGAATGCTGTATTGAAGCTATCAGACGCGGTGTAAATAAAGTATTTATTATGGACGGAAGAGTCCCCCACTCAATTCTTATTGAAATCCTCACTGATGAGGGTATCGGCACAATGATAATATAAGAAGGTTATAAAATTGGAACTTAAAAATAAAGATCAGAAATATATTGCTAATACATATGCCCGTTTTCCTCTCGAGATAGTCAAAGGCGAAGGCTCTGTATGTTATGATGAAAACGGCAAAAAATATATCGATTTATCAACAGGCATTGCAGTTAACACTTTCGGTTTCTGCGATAAAGCATGGCAGGAAGCAATAACTGAACAGATAGGCACACTTCAGCACACATCAAACCTTTTTTACACAAATCCGTGTGCAGAGCTTGCAGAAATGCTTTGCGAAAGAACAGGAATGAAAAAAGTTTTCTTCTCCAATTCAGGTGCAGAAGCAAACGAATGTGCAATCAAAACTGCAAGAAAATACGCTTTTGATAAATACGGCGATTACAGCCACAACACAGTTATCACTCTTAAAAACAGTTTCCACGGCAGAACTCTTGCAACCCTTGCTGCAACAGGTCAGGACGTTTTCCACACAACTTTCGGTCCTTTCCCCGAGGGATTTGTTTATGCAGAAGCAAACAACCCCGAAAGCCTTAAAGAAGTTGCAGAAAACAACAACTGCTGTGCAATTATGTTTGAAATTGTTCAGGGTGAAGGCGGCGTTTGTCCCCTTACAAAAGAGTTTGTTGAAACAATTATTGAAACTGCAGAAAAATACGGTCTGCTTCTTATCTGCGATGAAGTGCAGACAGGTAACGGCAGAACAGGCGAACTTTATTCTTATATGAACTATGGTTTCACACCTGACATTGTTTCTACTGCAAAAGGGCTTGCAGGCGGACTTCCACTTGGTGCAACACTCCTTGGCGAGAAAGTTGAAAACACGCTTACCCCTTCTTCTCACGGTTCAACATTCGGCGGAAATCCCGTTTGTTGCGCTGCAGCAAAAAGCATTATCAGCAGAATTGATGATGAACTTTTAAGTGAAGTAAAAGCAAAGTCAAAATATATAATCGATGAAATGTCGGGTGCAGAAGGCGTGAAAAGCGTAAGCGGACTTGGTTTCATGATCGGTATAGAAACGGAGAAAGAAGCAAAAGATATTATTGCCGGATGCCGTGAAAAAGGTTTGCTTGTAATCAGCGCAAAAACAAAAGTACGTCTTCTTCCTGCTCTTAACATTGAATGGGATACGCTTAAAGAAGCTATTGAAATATTAAAAGACTGTTGTAAAGGAGAAAACAAATAATGAAACATCTCTTAAAGCTCTTGGACTGGTCACCTGAAGAAATCACGGAAGTTCTCAACCTTGCCGACCAGCTCAAATACGAAAAGAAAAACGGTATTCAGCACCACATCCTCAAAGGCAAAACACTTGGTCTTATTTTCCAGAAATCCTCAACAAGAACACGTGTTTCTTTTGAAGTTGGTATGTACGACCTTGGCGGCTCTGCACTTTTCCTCAGTTCAAACGACCTGCAGATTGGCCGCGGTGAGCCGATTGAAGATACTGCACGCGTTCTTTCACGTTACCTTGACGGTATCATGATAAGAACATACGCACAGGAAGAAGTTGAAAAGCTTGCTGAATACGGCTCAATTCCGATTATCAACGGTCTTACAGACTTCTGCCACCCCTGCCAGGTACTTGCAGACTTAATGACAATCAGAGAACATAAAGGCATAATTAAAGGCCGCAAGCTCTGCTACATAGGCGACGGAAACAACATGGCAAACTCACTTATTGTCGGCGGCATCAAAATGGGTATGAGCGTTGCTATTGCCTGCCCGAAGGATTACCAGCCCGATGCAGATATTATGAAATGGGCAAATGAAAACGGCGATTTTGTATGCACAGAAGATGTTTCTGAAGCTGCAAAGGATGCTGATGTGCTTTACACAGACGTATGGGCTTCAATGGGTCAGGAAGGCGAAGCTGAAGAAAGAAAGAAAATCTTCAAAGGCTATCAGATTAATTCCGACGTAATGAAGGTTGCAAAAGAAGACGCAATGGTTATGCACTGCTTACCTGCTCACAGAGGCGAAGAAATTACTGCTGATGTTCTTGAAGCACACGCAAACGAAATTTTCGACGAAGCTGAAAACAGACTCCACGCACAGAAGGCCGTGCTTGTGAAGTGCTTTGAATAATAAATTATGTTAGGTGTAATAGTAAATGTTGCCACGGTAATTGTCGGTTCACTTGTCGGTGTGCTTCTGAAAAAGAGTCTGCCTGAAAAAATTGCAAAAATGATGCAGACTGCCGTTGCACTTGCCGTTTTATACATCGGTATTGACGGTATGATGAGCGGTGAAAATACATTGGTTCTGGTGCTTTCAATGGTAATCGGCACATTAATCGGAACATTGCTTGACCTTGATACACGTTTAAATAATCTTGGCGCAAAAATCGAAAACAAATTCAAATCAAAAAATTCAGACGGCAGAATTGCCGAAGGATTTGTAAGTGCAACTTTGCTTTTCTGTGTAGGCGCGATGACTATTGTAGGCGCACTTCAGTCAGGTCTTTCGGGCAATCATGAGATGCAGTTTACAAAGGCAATACTCGACCTTATTTCCTCAATTATTTTAGCTTCAACTTTAGGTTGGGGAGTAATTCTTGCAGCAGGTTCCGTTTTTGCAATTCAGGGTTCGATTGTACTTTTAGCACAATTTGTTGCTCCTTATCTGAGCGACTATGTAATCGGCGAAATGACATGCGCAGGTTCAGTTCTGATTGTGGCACTCGCTCTGAATCTTCTTTCAATTACAAAAATCAAGCTTATGAATTTAGTTCCTTCCATTTTTGTTCCCATAGGACTCTGCCTTCTGATTAAATAAAAATTAACTGAAAGTTTTACAAAATTTTGCACATTATATTTTTCGCTTTATTGACAACAATAACTTTGCAAACGCAAAACCACAGCAAAGGAGTTGAAAATATAATGGCAAGAAGTAACTCATCAAGAGGTATGGTACCTGAAGCTCGTGAAGCTCTCAACCGTTTCAAGATGGAAGCTGCTTCTGAAGTTGGCGTTAACCTTAAACAGGGTTACAACGGCGACCTCACATCACGTGAAGCAGGTTCAGTAGGCGGTCAGATGGTTAAAAAGATGATCAGATCATACGAAGAAAACATGAAATAACTTTATCTGATAAACAAAAAGAAACCATTCAATAGCCGAGTGTCCGTATGGACACTCGGCATTTTATATGCCTTACATTAAGCTTAAATTGCTTCATGAACGGCAGTAATATACCTAAAAATTAAAGCGCACTTTCTCACCGGCATATGGTGGAGTAGTGCGCTCTTTTACATCAGAAATCAAACTTGTCTTTATTTTAAAATTTCCATACAGTTTTTATTATCAAAAGCATCCTTATAATGAGTGATAATTGACAATGTCTGTTTTCATTTAATTGGAATATTTTTGTTATTGTGAAGCTTTTTATATTCAGATTTAATTGCAATATCAAGGTAAATTGCATCTTCGATTGATTGGTCAACCTTTAACACACGACCATCCGCGGTATAATACTTAATAACATGTTTCTGAGTTTTCTCTTCACACGAAACAAATTCATCATAAGTATAGTGTTTTTCCTTACCTAAGAAAGTCGTTTCAATAATCTTTTCGTCATTGTATAAAACCTTAATATTTTTCCATGCTATAATCAAATAAAAACCGAGCAACGAAAAAACAATCCACAGTGCGGGCACCCAGCCGGGAGCTTTAAACACTAAAGATAAACCAAAAATCACTAAAGTGAAAATTATTGTTATTATTCCTACAACCAAAGTGTAATCAGGCAATGAAACGCATTTATATCCCTCGCGTTGTTTACCTGTTGATTTACCTAATGGACTTTTTTGAAACAGCGCAACTATCATTTGTGTCAGATAACGAATGAACATATGCACCATCCTTTTATTTTGTATTACAATTACTTTTTAATTGCGTTGTGCGGACAGGATTTAATACAGTCTCCGCAACGGATACATTCCGTACTGTTGGGGTTTTCAAAAGTTTTAATATCAAGTTTACATGCTTTCTGACATGCACCGCATTTTGTACATTTTTCGCTGTCTATTTTGTATCTGTAAAGCGAAATCGGGTTGAACAAGCCGTAAATTGCACCAAGCGGACAAAGATAACGACAAAACGGGCGGTAAACGAGAATCGATAAAAAAATCAACACTGCAAGAATTGCCACTTTCCACGCATAAAGCCAACCGATTACACTTCGCAACCCCTCGTTTAAAACAACAAGCGGTATACCTGCGCCTAAAGTTCCCGAAGGACATATATATTCGCAAAACCACGGACTCCCCTGCCCGAATGCATCGACCGCAAACAGCGGAAGCAAAATAACAAAAACTGCAAGAATTACATATTTAAACCATTTCAGGAATTTATCTCCGGGCAGTTTTCTGAGCTTTCTGAAAAACGGAATTTTATATAACAAATCCTGCACAAGCCCGAAGGGGCAAAGCCATCCGCAGACAAATCTTCCGAAAAATGCACCAACAATCATGAGAAATCCCAACACGTAAAACGCAAATTTATAATTTCTGTCTGAAAGTGTAGCCTGCAAAGAACCTATCGGGCATGAACCCAGAGCACCGGGACATGAATAACAATTAAGCCCCGGAACGCAGACGGATTTTGTTTTACCTCTGAAGATTTTTCCCTCTGCAAACCCCTGAACATAACCGTTGGACAATGCAGTAAAAACAAGCTGAACCGTCAGACGAAGACGCTTTTTCAATTTTTTAAAAAAATCAGCCAATACCAATACACTCCAGACAAATATTAACGGCTTTTCTCAGAACACTTTCAATTTCACCGCGCCACACGCCTAATGCAACAAAAACAATGCCGACTAAAACAAAAGAAAACGCGATTATATTTTTATTTTTCTCTGTCATGAGACTTTCTCCATTAATTCATCAATTATTGCACGCCATGCTTCTTCTGAACGTGAGCCTATATAACTTTCGCCAACCTGACAGCCGTTTTCATCCACAAAAATTGTTTCAGGAACAGATGAAACCTGATTAAGCTTTGCAGTATACAAAGAATCGGAAGGCAATATGTGAAGATAATCTGCACCGGTCTGCGAAATAATCTCCTTTGCCAAAGACAGCTGAGAAGAAGAAACATCCCCTGTATAGTAATCGATAACGTCAACAGGTATTCCGATTATCTGAAAACCTTCACCTGCATATTCTCTGCTTATTTTACCGAGTGCAGGCATTTCATTTATGCAGGGTCCGCAATACGTTGCCCATATATTTATCATCGTAAGTTTTTTGCCCTTGAAAACGGATTCATCTACCTGATTTGTGTCAATATCCGTAGAATTGAAGCTGCTCAATACGCCTTGAGCTACCGGCGGCTGATTTTCAATTTTTTCATCTTCACCGCATGCTGAAAAAGACAGCATAAAAACTAAAACCAACGCAATCAATATTAAAAGCTTTTTCAAAAATAACACTCCTTAACTTTTATAAATTCATTATATAATTTATAAACTTCAATGTCAATTAAATAATTATGTAAACTTGTTTTTTAATAACATAAATGATATAATTAAAGAACAATAGTTTTGAGAAAGGATTGCTTTTATGAACAAACAGATGTTTTACACTATCAGGTGGACATTAGGCATTATATTTCTCGCTTTTATTTTCTGGAGCAGATTAAGCTTGGCTTCAATTTTCTTCCTTGTTGCAGGTCTTTTTGTAATGCCGATTAAACCCATAAGGCGTTTTCTGAGAAACAAGCTGAAATTAAGAAGCAAAATTATAATCATCATTTCACTTGTTATTTTCGCCATAGGATGCGTTTGTATGCTGATAAGCAAATTACCCTCCTCTGACGAAAAAACGTCTGAAAGCCCCTCTACAACGCTTCTTGAGTCACAAGAAAGCACAACCTATGATGAAGGAACGTTTACAAGCACCAAAACGAACATAAACCGCGAATCAACACTTTACTATGTAGGCCATGATAAAGAATTCAGAACTATCAACGAAGCTTTAAAAAGGTGGAAAAGCGACGGTTATCCGAAAGCTGATATTCTTATATCAAACGGTGAATATAAAGAAAGCATTTTTGTTGACGCACAAAAAACGATTAATTTCATCGGCGAATCAAGAGACGGTGTAATTATCAAAACTACATCAGGAGAAAACGAAGATACACCTTTCTTTATCAGACACGGCAATGTTCAGATAAGAAATATGACTGTAATTGCTGACCATTCCGAAAATCCTGAATTTTCTTATAATGGTGTGTCCTCTTCATCAAAAGCATCTGCTATTCGCATTGACGGCGGCAACAATACTGATAATCATGGAAAAGTTCTTATAAAAAATGTAACGGCAATTTCCTACCAATCCCCTGCTTTTTCTCTTGGACTGATACCTGAGAGCACAATACGTCTTGAAAACTGCAAGAGCATGTCTTACACAGACAAAGCACACAACGGCAAAAAGGTCGGCACACCTCTGACTTACGGTTCTCTTTTCTGCAGCAAATCAAGCAAAGAGCTTTATCCCCAAAGAGGAAGTGAAAAGTTAGAACTTGTAAATGTGGAAATCCATTCCGAAAATTCCCCAAATTCGTTGTACCTTGTAAATAACAGCGATGAAAAATTTGAACTTACTGCAATTAACACATCTCTTACAAGCAAAGCCACAACAAATTCAAAAGGCGAATTTATTTACATTTCTGACAGTGCGAAACCACTTGTTCTTCACAGCACCTCACGCGACAATTCTGAAAAAGAACTGAACTACAGCGAAAACTAATTTTATGGGAAAGTACAATTATATGTACTTTCCTTTTTTTATAATTGACAAAAACAATTTATAAAGATAAGATTATATTGTACTTAATCAAAAAGGAAAAGGAGTGTTATAAATGAAAATTGCCGTTTGCGTTGATGACAATATGGGAATGCTTTTCAATTCAAGACGTCAGAGCCGTGACAGAGAACTGATAAAGGATTTCGTTGAAACGGCGAACAACAACAATATTTATATAAAACCGTTTTCAAAAGTTCTTTTTGATGAATATAGAGTTATCATTGATAATAACATGTTAAATAACGCTCAGGAAAATGACTTTTGTTTTTTGGAAAACGAGAGTATTCTCCCCTATATTGATAAAGTGAACGAATTGATAATTTACAGATGGAACAGAAACTACCCTTATGATTTCTGTTTTGAAATGCCTGAAAACTTTTCGCTGAAAGAATCAACTGAATTCAAAGGCAGCTCCCACGAAAAAATAACCAAGGAGATTTATATAAAATGAAGAATAAAATAACCGCCATTGTTCAATGGTGTTTTTCGGCGCTTTTCTGGATTTTAGCGCATGCTTCAGGCGGAGTTTCTGCACTGTTTTTTGTTCTGGCGGCAGTTTTGCTGATGCCGATAAAACCCATTAAATTATTCAAAAGCAAGTTATTCAAGGGTAACAAAATCATACCGATTATTCTTGTTGTTGCGTTTGTTATAACAGGTTTCTTCAGTTTTCCCGCTGATGAAAATAAAGATAAAGAAGAAAGCGGAATAACAGTTACAGAAAAAGAGGATGATGAATCATCAGAAACGAAGAAAAACTCTTTTGCAGCTCTTTTTGATAATGACAAAAAGGACAACGAAAAAGAATCTGAAAAATCAACCGCCAAAAAGCCTGCAACGTCAGACAAAACAAACATAAATTCAGATAATAAAAATCAGAATAAAAACGAAATCGCTCAGAATTCATCAGGCATTAAGGACGTATCGCCCTCCCGTATACCCTCTTACACTTCAAAAACATATGTGGTAATAAACAACAACATCCCCGAATTTACTGCATCTGAAAAGGCAACAAAAAAATCCTTTGAAAGATATTCATCTCTTGATTATCTCGGCAGATGCGGTGTTGCTTTTGCCTTAATCGGCAAAGACATTATGCCTACGGGAAACCGCGGTGAAATCGGTCAGGTTAAGCCCACAGGGTGGCACACAGTAAAATACGACTGCGTTGACGGAAAATACTTATATAACAGGTGTCACCTCATCGGATGGCAGTTAAGCGGCGAAAACGCAAACACACGAAATCTTATTACAGGCACCCGTTACATGAACGTTGAAGGCATGCTTCCGTTTGAAAATATGGTAGATGACTACATTGAAGAAACAAATAACCATGTTCTTTACAGGGTAACTCCCGTTTTCAAGGGAAATGAACTTGTATGCCGAGGAGTGCAGATTGAAGCGTATTCAGTTGAAGACAACGGCGACGGTATCTGCTTTAATGTTTACTGCTTCAATGTTCAGCCCGGCGTTAAAATTAATTATACAACGGGGTCAAGTGCACTTGTCGGCGAAAAAAACACAACAAGCAAGCCTGCAACAACGAAAAAAATTACCACTACTCAGAAGCCGGCTACTACTAAAAAACCGACTACCGCTTCATCAAGCGTATCTCCCGTCTTTTCGTATGTTATTAATACACATTCCCAAAAATTCCACTATCCTTACTGTTCATCAGCAGATGATATATCAGCTCAGAACAGATTGGAAACATCCGATTCAAGGCAAACACTCATAGATAAGGGTTACTCTCCATGCGGACGATGCAAACCTTAATTATACCCCCAAGCAAGATGCCGACAGTTTTTACGCTGTCGGCATCTTACATTTATGAAAAGGGAGATGGTAAAATCAGTTTTTTATCTGCTGTTCAAACATTGGGTTAGGTTGCCCTAACTCATATTTATATAATATATTATTTTCCCCGTTTTGTCAACACTTTTTAAAATTTTTACAGCTTTTATTACAAAAAGCCTCACAATGCTGATGCACCGTGAGGCTTCTGCTTTAAAATTATTCTTTTACCCAGAGCATTTCAACTTTCTTGATATGTCTTAAAATCTTATTATAGTCCATTACGTTGAGAACGCCGTTGCCATCAATATCACCGCAAGCAAATGCATATTCATCTTCAATTTTCTGTGTTTTCTTGAAGTGTTTGAGAACTGCATTAATATCCATAATGTTAACTGTTCCGTTGCCGTCCACATCACCTCTCAGATGAATCTTAAGGTTAAGTTCTGTTTCATCTTTCTGAATCCATGTTTTGTATTCACGAGTTACGTGGTCTTTTTTTGAAACTCTGATGACGTAATATCCGGGCTGAACTTTCTCAAAACCGTATTCTGCATTGTTACCTGTTACAGTAACAGTATCAACAGTTGTACCATTTACACCGTCAATAAGTTCAACTGTTATTTCTTCTGTTTCAGAATTAAATGATTTTACAGTACCCCAGATTTCACCGCCGAGAGGTTTAACATCTCTTGTTGCAATTTCTGCACCGCAGACTGCACAATAATTAGTTTCAGAACCTTTTTCCATTTTTGTAGGTTCTTTTGTAACAACCCATTCTTCAGAATATGTGTGACCTGTTGCAGGAACTTTTGTTTCAAAAATTTCTTCTGTACATTCTTCATCTGAATAGAGCTTATCGCAAACTACGCAGGTGTAGAATTCAATATTACCGTCAAGCGTACATGTAGCAGCCAGCGCTTCAGTTTTAACAGCTTTATGTCCTTTTTCAAGAACTGTTGTTTCACGGGATAATTCCTCTGCGCAGACTGTACAGTATACCGCTGTGTCATATGAACCGTCTTCCGTACAGGTTGCTTCTACCCTGTTTTCTTCAACTGCTTCGCCTTCAACGTGACCGAGCGCATCAACGATAACTTCTTCTCTTGACACCTCTGCACCGCATACTTCACAGTATACTGCCAAATCATATGAGCCTGTGTTTTCACAATCAGGAGTAATATTATTTTCGATTACTGCTTCTTTTTCTGTGTGGCCGAGTGCTTCTGCAAAATCTGCTGTGTATGTATCACCGCATACTGTACATGTATATGTTGTGAAGCCTTCCGCTGTACATGTAGGTGCTGTTACTACAGAATCATACTTATGGCCGAGTGCATCGATTGTGATTGTTTCGCGTGAAAGTTCTTTATCACAAACTGTACAGTAAACTACTGTATCGAATGAACCTTCATTTTCACAGTCAGGTTCAACTCTGTTTTCTTCTACTGCTTCGCCCTCTGTATGTCCGAGTGCTTCAATCGTGGTTGTTTTGCGTGAAAGTTCTTTATCACAAACTGTACAGTAAACTACTGTATCGAATGAACCTGCGTTTTCACAATCGGGTTCTGTTCTGTTTTCCTCAACTGCTTCGCCCTCTGTATGTCCGAGTGCTTCGATTGTGTTAGTTACACGTGAAAGTTCTTTATCGCAAACTGTACAGTAAACTACTGTATCGAATGAGCCTTCATTTTCACAGTCAGCTTCAACTCTGTTTTCTTCTGTTGCTTCGCCTTCTGTGTGACCAAGTGCTTCGATTGTGTTAGTTTCGCGTGAAAGTTCTTTATCGCAAACTGTACAGTAAACTACTGTATCGAATGAACCTGCGTTTTCACAGTCAGGTTCAACTCTGTTTTCTTCTGTTGCTTCACCTTCTGTGTGACCAAGTGCTTCGATTGTGTTAGTTTCGCGTGAAAGTTCTTTATCGCAAACTGTACAGTAAACTACTGTATCGAATAAGCCTTCATTTTCACAGTCAGGTTCAACTCTGTTTTCTTCTGTTGCTTCGCCCTCTGTATGGCCCAGGGCATCAACAACTTCCTGTGCGACAATTATTTCGCCACAAGCTGAGCAATGCTTACCTTCTGTTAAACCTGTGTTTTCGCAATCAGGAGAAACTGCTTCATCGATTACTTCTGTATGACCAAGTTTATCAATAGGTGTGTTTTCGTTTCTTATCAGACCGCACACTTCACATTCTTCATGCTTTGTACCGCCAACTGCACATGAAGAGCCTGAATCAACTTTCCATTCAAACGCGTGTTCTTCTGTTAAAATTGTTTCGTTACAAGCAGTGCAGACTTTATAGTGGTGTTCATCATTACTCTGCCATTCAAGTGTATCAACGTCATCATGTCCCAGAGCATCGACTATTTCCTGAGCTACGAGAATTTCACCGCAGACTGAACAATGTTTACCTTCTGTCAGACCTGTGTTTTCGCAATCAGGGAAAACTGCTTCGTCAATTACTTCTGTGTGACCAAGAGCATCTATAACTTCCTGCGCCACAAGAGTTTTACCGCAGACTGAACAATGTTTACCTTCTGTCAGACCTGTATTCACGCAATCAGGTGTTTTGGCTTCGTCGATTACTTCTGTATGACCAAGTGCTTCGATTGTGTTAGTTACACGTGAAAGTTCTTTATCGCAAACTGTACAGTAAACTACTGTATCGAATGAACCTGCGTTTTCACAATCGGGTTCAACTCTGTTTTCTTCTGTTGCTTCACCTTCTGTGTGACCAAGTGCTTCGATTGTGTTAGTTACACGTGAAAGTTCTTTATCGCAAACTGTACAGTAAACTACTGTATCGAATGAGCCTTCATTTTCACAGTCAGGTTCAACTCTGTTTTCTTCTGTTGCTTCGCCCTCTGTATGGCCCAGGGCATCCACAACATCCTGAGCTACAAGAATTTCGCCACAATCAGCACAATGCTTACCTTCTGTTAAACCTGTGTTTTCGCAATCAGGTGCTTTTGCTTCGTCAATCACTTCTGTATGTTCATGGGGCACGGTTACATTACAAGTTGCTGTCAAGCCTTCTGCGGATGTTGCTGTAATCACCGCTTCACCGTCACCCGCTCTTGTTACAAGACCGTTTTTATCAACTGTTGCAACATTTTCATCACTTGAAGACCATTCAACATCCCTGTAACTTGCATTTACGGGGTCAAATGTCACTTCAAGCTGTTTTGTAGAATTAGCTTTTGTAAGAGTGATATCAGTTTCGTTAAGACTTATTCCGTTTGTTGGTACATAAAGTATTGATTCAGCTCTTACAATTGCAATTTCTTCCATATCCAATGACCAACCGTCAGCATCCATAACATCCAATTCATAAATATTATGATATGCACCGACTTTATAATCACCGCCTGTTACATTGTCGGTAACACGGCATTCAAATGTCATAAGTTCCTGAGCTGTTTCAAGATTTTCAAGACCCTGTGAGCCAACAGCAATCATAATTCTCGAAGATTCAGTGAAAGAACATTCATCAGTTGCCGAAATATTTTCTCTTAAATCAGGATTAAGAGCGCCTGAATCAGGAACATATTCAAGTCCTTCAGGTATTTCGAGTGTAAACTGCCAACCGCAGGTAATAATATTCGCCTGAGCATACACTGTAAAGGTGATTAATTCTCCGGGAGTTGCCTTTTCTTTATCAGCCACAAAGGTAAACGTCACCTTGGGTTCTGCACTTTCTGCAACTGCACCGACAGGCACAATACTGAAAAGCATTGCAACGGCTAATAAAACTGCCAACAACTTTTTCTTCATATATATTGCTCCTCTCTGTTCATTTAACGAACATTAAATATATACACAGATATTTTAACACTTTGTTCATGTAATGTCAAATAAATACACAATAAATAACCCTGATTATCATTAATTTTATCGAATATGCATATAAAAAGCACCGATTGATATAATCGGTGCTCTGAACATCGGCATTTATTTTGCAGAGAACATAATTATAAATGCTTTTTCACCTTCAGGAAGCTGAAGTTTCATACCATCATACATCATCTCTTCACCTGTCATTGTGTAAACATTTTCCGGATTGTCATAATCGTAAACTTCATACTCCACATCAGGATTAAGACCATTGAATTTAACGGTATATTCTGTTTCATTTACATTTATTCTTTTATAAACAAGTGCATATCCCTTTTCGGCTTCATCATCTGAATATTGCATTGCAAGAATTTTGTCTTTCATATATGTTCCGCTTTCAAGAGGATAGTATTTTTCGCACATCATTTCTCTCTGCGGTTTATATTCGGAAAAATACGGGCTGTGAATTGTGCCGAAAGTTTCAACTGTACACGGCATAATACTCGACCTTGCTTCGTATTCAGTATTATTATACTGAACTGTACCTGAAATCGGAAGCCAGAAAGATAAACCGTATGTCATTGACTGTGTTGCCTCAAAAATATCATCGTGGGGTGCGCAGTTATAGTCGCTTCTCCATATGGGAATACTTCTTCTTGTCATCTCAAGGTCGAGTCTTCTTCCTCCTGCTGCACAGTTATCAATTATCAGTCCTTCAATATTGTCTTGCAGATAGTCAAGATATCTGTAATGGTTAGTTATATAATGGTTTTCGCAGATACCTTTTCTGCCGCCATAAAACTCTTTATCTGCTTTCGCCCAGAATTTTTCAGGAGCAAAGTTGAAATCCTGACGGTAAACTGAAACACCGTTTTCTTTAAGAGATGCTACTATCAACTTACAAAGATAATCAAGTGCATCTTCATTTGCAAGGTTGTACATATAATTATCATAATCTTCAAGACTGATAATCCAACCATCTTTATCTTTTCCGAAATTATAGAGTTCTGAACCTTCTCTTACTCTTTCAGGTTCATACCAGAGAACAAGTCCGCATCCCCTGTCTTTGCCGTAATCGGAAAGTTCCTTGATACCATTGGGATATCTGCTTTCGTCAGGCACCCATGTGCCTACAGTATCGTGCCAGCCCTCGTTATATTTGTACCATCCTGCATCCATCCAGAAATAATCAACATTTTCAAAAACCGAGCTTTTGAAAGTATTCATCGTGTCCATAATCTGGCTTGCGGTATTTGTAGAAAGAGGACCTGCAACTTCCATAGTTGTTATTACATTTTTGACATTTTCAGGATAAACGCAATCTGTCACCCAATCCCTGAAAATATTGAAGCCTTTAAGAGGATTTTCACTGTTATAAAAAGAAAGAGATACAAGGGGCGAACGCACTTCTTCACCGGGCAAAAGATATGCCTTGAAATTCTCCTGCCCTACTCTTATTGAAGTGTTGCCTGAAATTTCTTTGAGCGATGCTTTCCAGAAGCCTGACCAGCCAACACCCAGAATCAAATCATTTTCCTGACCTGAAATATTGAAGTACGGCAAATAATTATCTGTTGACCTGCCCTCGATACTGTCAAAATTCGCATTGAATGATGTCAGATTCTTATTCATCAGAACAAAATCGTATGGCTCATCACGGCTCCCCTTTGAATAAAAAACTTCACTCTCGCCTGTTCTGAAAGTTTCATCAAGCGCATAGAAGTTGCTGATAACCTCAGATTTTTCGTCTGCTTCATTCTTTATAAAAACAGTCCATTCGCAGGTTGCATTTTCCTCATAAATTGTAGCCTCTACAGTAACAACAAGTCCGTTTGTCTTGTGCCTGAAGGTTATGTAAGAGGTTTTTCCGCCCTGATAAACTTCACCGATTCCGCTTTCTGCACTTACGTCAAAATCCCACTCATCAAGTGTTTTGTTAAGGGTTTTTGCACCTGCTTTAAAGTTATACGGCAATTCTTTTTTACCGCTTCTGAGAAGAATATTTTCATCATACCAATCACGGCACTTCTGCTTTTCTTCATTTGTAATTTTAGTTTCTTCTGCAGAAATACGTTCAAAATTAATCTGCTGATTATATGGTATTTCAGGTATTCTTTCAACATCAGTTACGAGTAAAGTAAAAAAACTTGAAATAAAATAAATCAGAACAACAAAAAATTCTTTCATAAAAAAGCACCTCCTGCCAAAGAATTATACAACATTATTTTATTAATTACAATCCGTTTTCTGACTTTTCTGATTAAAAGAAAAAGCAGTACAGATTTCGCCGGTACTGCTCATTGTTCATTTTACTTTAAAATCAATATAAATTTCTTTTATTATTTCATCAGGTATCGTTTTAACATCTGCAACAACGTTTTCAGCAAAGCCGGCTGCAAGCTTTTTATCGATTTCTATAAATTGAGGCAAATATGTTACATATTTTTCAGATATAACCCGATATGCCGGTTTATATTTCAAGCGGAAAATATCTGAATGATGAATTGAAGGATATCCTTTTTCTGCCCATTTTTCAATTTCTTTTTCAAGCTCATCCGGAGAAAAAGGAAGTATTTTTTTACAAACAAGGTCTTTTGCAACGTTCAGCTTTTTCTCTAAATCAAGTCTGCCTTCCGTTTCTTTTTTTGAAGAGTAAAAAAACAGTTTACCAAATGTTTCAATGCTTAATCCGCAACTGAGATATGCAAGATTGACACGGCTGTATTTTCCGTCAAGTGTTTCAATAAAAGGTTCGTTCTCTGCGGAATAGTTTTCGTATTCTTTTCGCAGATAATCTGTGGCAGTTTCCAAAGAGGTTACCATATGCTCACATCCGAATGAACTCTGATGAAGATATTTAAATATATCCTGAATCTGCAGACACGGATATTTCCGATAATGTGCAATAAGAAGTTCAGCTGTTTTTTCGTTTTGTTCCATGGTTATTTCCTGCGTATTATTTTCGGATTATCAAGTATCATAACAAGGATAGGCACAACTATAATCTGCACAATAATACCGGGTATTGCATTTGTAATTGCACCTGCTATGAAGGCTGAAAAAGTAAACGCACCGCCATTAATACCCATGCAAGCAAACATTGTTGCTCCCCAGATAACGCGGCCGACAATCATTGCAACTATTAAAGAACAATAGATGTACGGCTTTTTACGAGGAAGTATTTTGTGCATCAACCCTGAAAACAGGCCGTAAGCCGCAAGCTCAAAAGCCATGCAAACTGCTGTGGGAAAAAGCGGCGGCATTCCAAGAGTAAGCGAACGCAGAAGCGGTGCTATAAAGCCGACAGCCAGTCCCCATGGCCATCCGCAAATAAATCCGCAAAGCAAAACAGGAATGTGCATAGGGCACAGCATTGAACCGATTTCGGGAATCTGACCTGTGAGAAACGGCATTATATAGCTCATTGCAAGAAAAGCAGCTGCAAATACCATTTTTAATAATTTGTTCTGATTTTTCATGAAATTTCCTTTCTGAACACAAAAAGGTATCATATTCTCTGCAGAGAATACAATACCTTCATAGCATCGTAAAAATAAAAATATAAAATATAAAATAATAAAAAAGGAATTTCTATTCCAACATTATTCTTCTGAATAACTTGTGTCATTCTACCATTTTCATATTTATTTGTCAAGCGTTTTATTTTTAATGTCGTCAAACTTTTCAATAGCATCTTCCACAAGCAAAGGCATTGCAAGGTCAGGCACGCCTGCAACAATATTTTCGCATCTGTTAACAGGGATAAGTATACGTACAGCATTACTTTGCGCTACTGCCACAGCCATTGCAGGAGTAATTTCCCCTAATAAAGCATCGGCAATAACAATACCTACAGGTCCGATAATAACGTCTGCTTTTCTGCATGCAACAATTAACGGATTTTCTCCCGATGCCACATTTTTAGCACCGGCCTTGATCATCGCCTGGGTAGCTGCAGAATTGGTACCGATAGCTGTAATTTCAATATCATCATAACGATTCATAAGCAGCTTTATAATCTGACTGCCTAATTTTCCGCCCTGCCCGTCTACAACAAGTATTTTCATAAACAAAATCCCCTTCACATTTCTGACAATGTATAGATTCTACCATATCAGGATAAAAAGAGCAATATCCCGATGCCACAAAAGTGCAAATTATAATTTATATGTGTCAAGTGAAAAGTTGAAAATGGCCCCCTTGCCTAAAGGGGGCTGGCAAAACCGTAGGTTTTGACTGGGGGATATTGCAAAAAAGTTTAATGAAATCAATGTAATAATATCCCTCCGTCTTTT
>JAGBHV010000002.1 GCA_017935325.1 Clostridia bacterium | reverse complement strand
TTCCAAACGTGTCATTCTCGAGCGACAGCGAAGAATCTCGTTTGGAAATGCTTTATGTGTTGCCATTTTGAGATCCTTCGCTTTCGCTCAAGGATGACAGCGAAATGGCAAGGTTAGCCACATATAAATTATAATTTATCTGTTGAAAACCATTTATGGCATTGTACCTGCAATTTGTTATGAAATTCATATCAGTGATAGATGAAAAACTCCCCTTGCATTATCAAGGGTAGATGTCAGAATCTGCGATTCTGACTGAGGGGATTTTTCGCTGAAAATTATAATTTAAAAAACTAACTACGGGACTGACGAGTTACAATAACAACTCACATCAATGACAGCAGAAATCCCTGTCAGGAAATAACTGACAGGGATTAAAAGAACTTATGAAAATTATTCTGCGTGTTCTTTGAACATAACTATAGGCTTTTCGCCGTTTTCAACGCACTCTTTCGTAATCTGCACACTCTGAACTGTTTCATCAGACGGAATATCATACATTATGGGAAGCAGGATATTTTCCGTAATTGAGCGAAGTCCTCGTGCGCCTGTTTCTTTTTCAAGAGTTTTCTTTGCAATAGCATGAAGTGCATCTTCATCAAAGTTGAGGTCAACTTCATCCATTCCAAACAGTTTTTTGTACTGTTTTACAAGTGCATTTTTCGGTTCGGTCATAATCTGAACGAGAGCATCTTCATCAAGCTCCTGAAGAACAGTAACTATAGGAAGACGTCCTACAATTTCAGGGATAAGGCCAAACTTTACAAGGTCCTGATGAATAACTTTATTTCTGATGTTTGCAGACTTTCTTTCTTCTTTGCCCTTTACATCAGCACCAAAACCTAAAGCACCGTTATTGCCTGTGCGTTTTTCTATGATTTTTTCAATTCCGTCAAATGCACCGCCACAGATAAACAGGATATTGGTAGTATCAATCTGAATAAATTCCTGCTGAGGGTGCTTTCTTCCGCCCTGGGGAGGAACATTGGCAACCGTGCCTTCAAGAATTTTCAGAAGAGCCTGCTGAACACCTTCACCGCTGACGTCGCGTGTGATAGACGGATTTTCTGATTTTCTTGCAATTTTGTCGATTTCGTCAACGTAGATAATGCCTCTTTCAGCTTTCTCAATATCAAAATCAGCAGCCTGAATGAGTCTTAAAAGAATGTTTTCAACGTCTTCGCCCACATAACCTGCTTCAGTAAGAGTTGTTGCATCTGCAATAGCAAACGGAACATCAAGAATTCTTGCAAGTGTCTGTGCAAGCATAGTTTTACCTACACCTGTTGAGCCGAGCATAATAACATTACTCTTCTGAATATCTACATCGCCGTCGTCAAGAGAATTAATGCGCTTATAATGATTGTACACTGCAACGCTGAGAACTACCTTTGCATCTTCCTGACCGATAACGTATTCATCAAGCTTCTCCTTGATTTCACGAGGCTTCGGCAATTCAGGTTTTTCTTTCACTTCGCTTTTGCGAGCTCTGCGTTTAGTGCCCATCTCCTCCTCAATAATACTACGGCAGAGATCAACGCACTCGTTGCAGATATAAACACCGTGACCGGCAATCATTTTACGCACTTGCGCCTGACTTTTACCGCAGAATGAGCAAAAGACGGAACTTTTTGTGCCATCATTTTTAGACATTATAAAATACTCTCCGTTATCTCTTATAAATTACCTTATCAATAAGACCGTATTCCATTGCTTCCTGTGCGCTCATGAAATTATCTCTGTCAGTATCTCTTGCGATTACATCGATAGGTTTACCTGTGTTTTCGGAAAGGATTCTGTTGAGATTTTCTTTAGTCTTAAGGATATGCTTTGCAGCGATTTCAATTTCAGTTGCCTGACCTTTTGCACCGCCGAGAGGCTGGTGAATCATGATTTCGCTGTTAGGAAGTGCAAATCTTTTACCCTTTGCACCTGATGACAACAAGAATGCACCCATGCTTGCTGCCATACCCATGCAAATTGTTGAAACATCGCACTTGATGTACTGCATTGTGTCGTAAATTGCAAGACCTGCTGTTACGGAGCCGCCGGGGCTGTTGATGTAAAGGCTGATGTCTTTATCGGCATCCTGGCCTTCAAGGAAAAGTAACTGTGCCACAACAATACTTGCTGTTGCGTCATTAACTTCATCAGAGAGAACAATAATTCTGTCACTCAAAAGACGTGAAAAAATATCGTATGAACGCTCTCCTCTGTTTGTTTGTTCTACTACATATGGTACTAAGCTCATAATGATGCCTCCTTACTAACACATTTTAGGATGAATTTTGCTTAATTATTCAGCAGCTTCTTCCTTTTTCTTTGTTGTTTTCTTTGCTGCAGGTTTTTTTGCTGCCTTTTCTTCGCCGTCAGCTGCTTTTTTAGCTGTTGTTTTTTTAGCAGTTGTTTTCTTTGCGGGCTTTTCTTCGCCGTCAGCAGCTGCTTTCTTTGTAGCTTTCTTTGCTGCAGGTTTACCTACTTTTGCATTTTCAACGATGAAATCTACAGCCTTACCGATTGCAAGGTCTTTTTTGAGTTCTTCAGGATTGATGAACTTCTTGAGATTATCAACATCCATTTTGTACATTTCAGCGTATTTTGCAAATTCTGCATCAACATCTGCATCTGTTGCTTCGATATTTTCAACTTCAACGATTTTTTCAAGAGCAAGACGAGTCTTAACCTGAATTTCTGCCTGAGCTTTAAGGTCTTCCATGTATTTATCCATTGAGAGACCCATGTACTGAAGGTAGATATCAAGTGCCAGACCCTGCTGAGCCATCTGCTGTTCTGTCTGCTGTTTCATTTCGTCAGCTTTATTATCAATCATAACCTGAGGAATTTCTACAGTTGCACCTTCGCAAACCTGTTTGAGAAGAGCTGATTCAAAAGCATCTTTTGCTCTCTGAGCTTTGCTTTCACCGATTTTTGCTTTGATGTCTGCTTTGAGTTCATCAAGTGTATCGAATTCGCTTACGTCTTTTGCAAATTCATCGTCAAGCTCGGGATATTCTTTTGATTTGATTTCGTTAACTTTAACTTTGAAAGTTGCATCTTTACCTGCAAGTTCAGGAGCATATTCTGTGGGGAATGTTACGTTAACATCAAATTCATCGCCTGCGTTTTTGCCGATAATCTGGTCTTCAAAACCGGGGATAAACTGACCTGAACCGATTTCAAGGTCAAAGTTTTCGCCTTTACCGCCGTCGAATGCAACGCCGTCAACAAAACCTTCAAAGTTGATGTCTGTGATGTCACCTGAAACAACTGCTCTGTCTTCAACTGTTACAAGACGTGAGTTTCTTTCAAGGAGATTTTTGATTTCTGCATCTACTTCTTCATCAGTTGCTTCTGCAGATTCTTTTTCTGCTTTAAGGCCTTTATATTCGCCCAGTTCAACATCGGGTTTTACAGTAACCTTAAGTGTGAGTGCTGCACCGTCTTTATCAAGCTTTGTGATTTCAACATCGTAGGGAGCTGCAACGATTTCAAGCTTTGCTTCTTCGATTGCTTCGCCTACAACGTCGGGATAGAGAATGTCGAGAGCATCTTCGTAGAAGAAGCCTTCGCCATACATTTTTTCAATCATTGCCTTGGGAGCTTTACCTTTACGGAAGCCGGGAAGTGCAATTTTTTTCTTCTGCTGGTTGTAAGCTTTTACAGTAGCTTCTTTGAGCTGTTCTGCAGAAATTTCAACTTCAACAGAATATACGTTTGTTTCGACTTTGTTTGCTGATTTCAAGCTCATTTTTAAGTCCTCCATTTTACTTAAGTAAATATTAACTGAATTATTTTATCAAATATTTTCCTGAATTTCAACCTTTTGTTAACATATCGTCAATTCGTCATAAAAAGTCAACATTTTTCAACGAGTTTTGGGCAAAAGTTGAGGAAATCCCCTGAAATTAATGAAAATTTTATACCGTCACGTTCTCCTGTGAACGCATAATTATGAGATGGCCCGTGAAGATGAGCATAATAACAACGCCTGATTCCCTCATCAACAAGCACGCTGTAAATCTCTTCACATACCGTTTCCTGATTCAGCGGCGGATAATGCAGAAAAACAACAGGCTCACCGCCAAGCTTTTTCGCTTGAGCTATGGACATTTTAAGTCTGCCCGCTTCACGAAGAAGAACCTTCTTGTCTTTCTCTCCGTCATAGAACCAGCCACGTGAACCGCACACCGCAACATCACCGATTCTGTACGCATTGTTGAACAGAATATTGAGTGTCGAAAAACCGTTTTTTTCAAAAAACTCATCGGCTTTCTTTTTCGTACTCCACCAATAATCATGATTGCCTTTCATGATAAGCTTTTTGCCCTTTAAATTATCAAGAAATCTGAAATCTTCTTTCGCGCCCTCAATGTTCATTGCCCATGTTATATCGCCTGCGATAACTACGGTATCGTCATCAGTTACCAGGTTGTTCCAATTCTTTTTAAGTCTTTCTTCAAAGTTCTGCCAACCGCGGAAAATATCCATCGGTTTATCCGAGCCGAAAGACAGATGAGTGTCACCTATTGCATACAACGACATGGTAAATTCCTTTCGTAAAAACTTATGCACCATAAAACTGAAGTAACATCGTAGGGTACGGGTTTCCCGTACCGTTTCCCAAAACTCACTGATATGAGTTAGGTTTCAGTTTTTTATTATCGGGCGCCGAAACGACGCCCCTACGTTAATACACTGTTTTACATTGCATAATTAATCAAAATCTGCGAACAATAGAACTGCTTTGAAAAAAGCAAATTTAAAACGGAGGCGAAATAAAATGGAAAAAGATCTTATCAAAGAAATCTCTTGCAACGCAAAAAACTGCGTTTACAACGAGGGCGGACAGAAATGTGTTGCAGGTCACATTAATGTAGGCACAAGCACAGCTTGCAAGTCAAGCGAAACTTGCTGTTCAACATTCAAATCAAACGGCACTTGCGGCTGAACGTCAGATTCCTAACATTTTAAAGACGACCTCGGTCATCTCGGGTTTCTTGCATATTTCCGTAAATCTCGGCTCTTTTCCTTTAAGAGTTGCCAGCTGTTCGGGACATTTTACGCCGGAAACCCGGGCAAGTTCGCTTACTGTTTCAAATTCGTCCGAACATACATAGTCTTCTTCAACTGCACCGAGAACTGCTTTTGAGAATTTATAGGGGTTAGCAGTGGCAGCAATAACCGTTACTGTGTCATCGCCTGTTCTCTTTACATAATCTTCGTAAACTTTAATAGCAACTGATGTGTGAGTATCGGGAAGATAGTTCTTTTCTTTAAAGCTCTTTGCGATAGTTGCGCTTACTTCATCATCTGAACAGCAGCCTGCATCGAAATCTGCTTTAAGGGCATTAAGAACTTCTTCGCTTACTGTATATTTGCCGTCAGTATTCAATTCATTCATCATCTTTGCAACTGCTTTATCATCTGAACCTGTAAGGTGATAGAGAAGTCTTTCAAGGTTTGATGAAATGAGGATATCCATTGACGGAGAAGTTGTTGTGAAGAATTCACGGTTTTTATTGTATTCACCTGTTGTGATGAAATCTGTAAGAACATTATTTGCGTTTGATGCGCAGATAAATTTATTTACGGGAAGTCCCATCTGTTTTGCATAGTATGCTGCAAGGATGTTACCGAAGTTACCTGTGGGAACAACGATGTTGATTTTTTCACCTGCAACAATTCTGCCGTCTGCAATAAGGTCGCAGTATGCAGAAATGTAGTACACAACCTGGGGAACAAGTCTGCCCCAGTTGATTGAGTTTGCAGAAGAGAACTGCATATTGTTTTCAGCTAATTTTGCGCCGATTTCTTTATCTGTGAAAATCTTTTTAACACCGCTCTGTGCATCGTCAAAGTTGCCTTCAATTGCACATACGCTTACATTAGAGCCTTCCTGTGTTGTCATCTGCAATTTCTGCATGGGGCTTACGCCGTCTGACGGATAGAAAACAAGAATTTTTGTTTTGTCAACATCTTTGAAGCCTTCAAGTGCAGCTTTACCTGTGTCACCTGATGTTGCAACAAGAATGATAATTTCTTTGCCGTCTGCAGTTTTCTTTGCAGAAACTGTAAGAAGATAAGGCAGAAGCTGAAGCGCCATATCTTTAAAAGCACATGTAGGTCCTCTGAAAAGTTCAAGGATATATGCTTCGTCATTGAACGGTACAACAGGAGCTACTTTTTCACTATCAAATTTACCTTCCTCATATGCACCGTTTACGCAGGATGAAATTTCTTCCTCTGTAAAATCAGTAAGGTAAAGTGACAGAACTTTCTTTGCCCTTTCGATGTAAGACATTTCTGACATCTTTTTGATTTCATCAAGTGAAATCTGCGGAAAAGACATTGGTACAAAAAGACCTCCGTCTTCACTGATGCCCTGAGAAATTGCTTTTGCAGCGTCAACAGACACTGCGTTGTTTCTTGTACTTGTGTACTTCATAAACATCCCTCTTTAATAAATGTTATATCATTTTATTGTAACATAATTTTTTTATTTAGTAAATACCTGACGCTTGAAATAGTTATCAGCATTTTCAAAAAATATCTTATCTGCCAGCGTTCTGCCGAAATAAGAATAAAAAGCATTATAAAGTGCAGGCATTTTTTCTATACCTTTGATTTCTTCGTTGATTGTGCAACCGTCAAAATCGCTGCCGAGAGCAAGCACATCCGTTCCGCCCAGAAGAAGAATGTGTTTTGCATGGTCGAGAAGCTTCTGCACCGAATTACCTTCGCCTAAAAACTTATTGTAAAAATTAAGTCCTATAAGACCTTTTCTTTCAATGATTATTTTAATCTGTTCGTCCTTTAAATTTCTCGGATGATTTTCAAGGGCGTATACGTCAGAATGACTCGCAATAAACGGAAAATCAGTTGCTTCGCACAAATCGTAAAAGCCTTTTTCACCAAGATGTGAAACATCGGGAACAATGCCGGATTTCGCCATTTCCTTTACTGCTTCTTTTCCGAAAGAAGTCAGTCCTTTATCTTCGTCAGAAAAACAACCGCTTGCAAGCTCGTTTTCTTTATTCCAGGTAAGAGTGATAATTTTAACTCCGTCGCGGTAAAGTTTTTCCACGTTTTCAAGTTTACCTGCCAGAGCAGAACCGCCTTCAACAGCAAGAATTGCACCTTTTACATCTTTACATTCTTCCTTGAATTTTTCAAGAACTTTGCAGTAATAATCTTCAGCCTCTTTACCTCTTAATTCATCAGGCATCCATATTGCAAAAACCTGATTCCATTTATCTATACATTCTGCTTTTTCAAGAGAAATGTCAAGGTCGTTCGTTTTTAATTTTTTATTTTTCACATAACATTCCGTGATTGTATCACAATGCAAATCAAAAAATTTCATCATTCCACCTCAAACGCATTAATTATATGGTTAAGATTAGTTTTCCCTTTTTCTTTTTTTATTTCCACTACATCGAAGCGTGGTTGTTTTTCGGAAAATTTTTCAGCAAGATATACTTCAGCCGTTTTTATTATCTTTCTTTGTTTTCTTATATCAACAAATTCTTTCGGCTCGGCAATTGATTTTTCACCTCTTGCTTTGACCTCGACAAAAACAATATATTCTTCATTTTCTGCAATAATATCAATTTCGCCAAAACGTGACTGAAAATTTTTCGCAGTTATTTTATAACCTTGTTTTTTTAGATATTTCGCAGCTTTGTCTTCACCCTCAAGACCAAAAAGACCGATATTCATTATTTTTCACCCGTAATCTTTTTGAGAAAGCTTCTTCTGTGAACAGGAGAAATGCCGTGCTCCATAATTTTTTCGTAGTGGAGCTTTGTGCCGTAACCTTTATGCTTCGGAAATTCATATTGGGGATACTGCTCTGCAATTTCCACCATCAATCTGTCTCGTGTAACCTTTGCAAGAATTGATGCTGCAGCAATTGACGGGCTTTTTGCATCACCTTTGACTAAAGTTCTTGCCTGAATATCAAGGGGCGGTTTCTGATTGCCGTCAACGAGAGCCAAATCTGCTTTCACGTTCAGGCTTTCGACGGCTCTTTTCATAGCAAGGAAAGTTGCCTGAAGAATATTAAGTTCTTCAATTTCTTCAACACTTGCAAAAGCAATGCCGTAAGAAATTGCTTCTTCACATATAACATCGTACAATGCATCACGCTTTTTTTCCGTAAGCTTTTTACTGTCATCAAGTCCTTCAATAACAAGTCCGTCAGGCAGAATTACAGCCGCTGCACAAACGGGACCCGCAAGCGGTCCTCTGCCCGCTTCGTCAACTCCGCAGACGATATTAAAGCCTTGTTCATGTGCCTGATGTTCAAAAGTGTAATCCATAAAAACCTCCTGATAAAAAGTCCGAAAGGGAACCCCCGGCGAGGGTTCCCTACGAAAAACAGTCACACAGGACTGTTTTTCTACCCTCCTGCGCTTTGGTATGCATAAAGATTTCGCACTCTGCGGAGTGCGACAAGGGCGTTGCCCCTTGACCCTACGAACTTTTGAAAAAGTTCGACCAAAACTTTATATGTGTCCTTTATTCTTCAGGTACACTATCCAATGTAATTTTCCCAAGCTTTCCTGCGCGGTATTCATCAAGAATTGTTGTTGCCGCACGCTCGGTATTTATTTCTCCGCCTGAAATGAGCATACCTCTTTTTCTGCCTATCATTTCAAGAATTTCATAAGGCTCTTTGTCTTCAAAGCCTGTGATTTTATATCTTTCTGTCAGCCTTTCGGGGTAATCGTTTTTCATGACCTCAAGGAATCTGACAGCTAAGCTTTCAACATCAAGTATATCATCTTTAACAGAGCCGATAAAAGCAAGCTTATCGCCTACTGCAGGGTCTTCAAATTTAGGCCACAACACACCGGGAGTGTCTAAAAGTTCAATGCCGTCACCGATAACAAACCATTGATTGTGCCTTGTTACACCGGGTCTGTCGGCAACTTCTGCTCTCTTTTTACCTGCCATACGGTTGATAAAGGAGCTTTTGCCTGTGTTGGGAATGCCGACTACCATAACACGCAAAGCTCTGCCCTGCATATTTTTTTCTTCATATGATTTGATTTTATCAGCAAGGACTTCCTTTATAAGCGGTCTGTAAAGATTTAAGCCTTTTCCGCTTTTACAGTCTGCCGCAATGGCAGCAATGCCCTGACTTTTAAAATAACTTATCCATTTTCTTGTTGCATTTTCGTCTGCAACATCGCATTTATTGAGAATCACTATTCTCGGTTTGCCTGAAATAATATCTGAAATTTCAGGGTTATGACTGCTGACGGGAACTCTCGCATCAACAATTTCCGTCACAGCATCAACAAGAGGCAGACTTTCCTTTATTTTACGGCGGGTTTTCGCCATATGTCCGGGAAACCACTGCACAACCTGATTCTGAAAATCACTTGCCATCTGTATTACCTCAAACTACATCCCAGCTGCCGGGAGGTGAAAGCCTTCCCACAACTGTTCCGTAAATATATCTTTCATCAATAAGTCCTACAGCATCAGAACGGCTGTCGGTAGAGTCGTTTCTGTTATCGCCCATTACAAACAAAAATCCTTCAGGAACAGTAATCGGTCCTTCAAAATTTTCGCGTTCATATGTGGGAGCTGCAAGAGTATAATCGCCGTGCTCTGCTTTGCCGTCGATATAAACAATGCCTTGTTCAAAATCAATATCAACTGTCTGACCGCCTACAGCAATAATTCTTTTGATTATCGGTTCATTGAATGCATTCGGCTGTGTAACAACAACTATATCCCCTGCTTCATGTTTTTTATCAAAAGCTGTTACCATAAGCATGTCTGCATGATTGAGTGTAGGCTGCATAGACCTGCCGCTTACAGTTGCCGTTCTGAAAAAGAATGTAAAAACAACTGCAATAGCAACAATTCCTGTCATTATTACAGAGGCAAAATCAAAAAGCATTGAGCCTTTGTTTTCTTCTTTTTTTACTTCTTTAATTTCTTCCACGGTTTATGCCTCCTTATCTCAGGTTAATATAATCAATTTTTTCAAACGGGAATACACGCACAAGCACTCTGCCGAGAATATATTTCTCATCAATAATACCTATCTGCGTAGAACGGCTGTCAAGAGAACCGTTTCTGTTGTCTCCCATTACAAAAACACAGTTTTCGGGAACACGGACGGGAAACTCAACATCGTAACTTAAGGTTGTGGGTGTTTTTGTGTACGGCTCATCAAGGATTTTTCCGTTTACATATACATCTCCCTTATCAAAGTCAATGTATATTTCATCACCTGCCACACCGATAACGCGTTTGATTACGGGACCTCCCTTATATGTAGGCGGTGTTGCAACCACAATATCACCGAACTGAACATTTTTCTCATTATTGCTTACAAGAAGCCAGTCGCGGTGTTGCAAGGTGTCGGTCATAGATGTTCCGCTGACCTGAACAACCCTGAAAGCAAATGCAAAAAGCAGAAAAATTATAACAAAAGACGCCATGATTGATGAAAACCAATCAAAAACGGATTTGCTTTTTTCTGACTCCTTCTTTTCAGAATTATATATTTCTGCAGGTTGTCCCAACGAGTCAAAAACATATACAGATTTTTCAATTCTACGTTTCATAAAATCCCGAATTCCCTTAAAAGTTTAATTATAAAAAGCAAAGGGCAAGCCTGTAGCTTTACAGGCGTGCCCCAATAAATCCATATCGAGTTATAGGGCTGAACCCTATACAACAGAATTAACCAATCTGCTCTTTAACTTTAGCAGCCTTACCAACTCTGTCACGAAGATAATAAAGTTTGCTTCTGCGAACTTTACCTGTTCTGATTGTTTCAACTTTTGCAACGTTGGGTGAGTTAACGGGGAATACTCTTTCAACACCTGTGCCGTATGAAATACGACGAACTGTGAATGTTTCTGAAACACCGCTACCGCGTTTTGCAATAACTGTACCTTCGAATACCTGGATTCTTTCTCTTTCACCTTCACGGATTTTAACGTGAACTCTTACTGTGTTACCTACTTCAACAGCAGGTTTTTCAGCTTTAATGCTGTCCTGTGCAATCAATTTGAGTGCGTCCATTTTAATTTCCTCCTTAAATAATCTGCGGCAATTCCGCTTTTTTACAGTCGTTCATAACACATTTACAATGGCAGAGGACCGACAGCTTCGTTGTCTTTCGGCAATGAATACGGTCTGTTAAGTCAGACCTATACAAATGCTTTGATAGTATAACACAAGCATTTGGAAAAATCAAGTGTTTTTTTAAAATTATCTGAAAATTCCGAAATTTTCTGTAAGCAGACACTTTTTCTCGTATTTCTTATATATCGGCAGTGTCTCCGACTGCTTTTCAATAGCACCAATCAGGAGGTTCGGAGCGATATTTACGGGATTTCCTGCTGATAAATCAACGTTTATCACAAGCACGTTATCTTTCACTTCGGCTTTAAAATTAAAGATGTGTTCTCCGAGAGGTACTTCTTTCATAACCTTCTTGTGTCCTTTTTTTCCTTTTTTCTCACACACAAGGTTTTTTTCGTCAACAAGCTTCTGTGAAAGAGAAGCAAATTCTTCTGCCTGATTTCCGTTTTCAAAATCAAGTGTAATTACGTACCTGCCGTATCTTATTTCTTTTGCGTTGCAGAAAGGCTCTTCTACGCTTATCAGGTCAAGACCCTCGGGCATCTGGTCAAACATTCTTTCCTTTACTTCCCATGCCGTAACACCGTCTTCAACACGGATATCTACGCACTCACTCTCACTTTCTATACCGAGAGAAAGCGGAAGAGGAAAAGTAATGTAAGCGTGGGGATTGAACCCCTCTGTATACCAGACTTTAAGACCTGAACGCTTTATTGCCTTTGTCATTGAACGCATCAGGTCAAGGTGGGAAATATATTTGGCTCTGCCCACCTTTTTAAACCATATTCTAAGCGAGTTCATGGCATTCACCTCCGCAAAGCTTATTTGCAGAACAACCGTTGCATTTTTCTCTGCAGTTTGGTGTTGTTACGCCCTCATAGGCTTTTTTATTTTCTTTTTCAAAGAATTTTTTCGGTATTCCGTAGTCCATATGGTCCCAGGGGAAAACTTCGTCAAACGAACGCTTTCTGTTTGCGTAGAATGCAGGGTCAAGTCCTACCTGCTCAAAAGCCTGCATCCATTTGTCGAAATCGAACTGGTCATCCCAGCTGTCAAACTTGCAGCCAAGCTTATATGCATTGTAAATAACCTGTGAAAGACGTCTGTCACCGCGGGCAAAAACACCCTCAAGGAAACTCATTTTCGGGTCATTCCAGCCGATATTGATTTTCTTTGTTTTTACGGAATTTTTAAGAAGTTCCTGCTTGTATTCTATTGTTTTAATATCATCCTGTGCTTCCCATTGGAAAGGAGTGAAAGGTTTCGGAACAAAAGATGCAACGCTGATGTTTACGTTTACCCCCCTGCCCTTAGGCTTATCGGGGTTATTGTAAAATTCATTAACAACATTCTGCGAAAGGTCTGCAATGGCAGTTACATCTTCATCCGTTTCAGTAGGCAGACCTATCATGAAATAGAGTTTAACGCCTGTCCAGCCTTTCATAAACGCTTTACGTGAAGATGAAAGAATTTCTTCTTCAGTTACATTTTTATTAATAACATCACGAAGCCTTTGTGTGCCTGCTTCCGCAGCAAAGGTAAGGCCGCTTTTTCTGATTTTTGCAAGCTTTTCTGCAATAGAAGAACTGAAATTATCTGCACGCAGTGAGGGCAGAGAAATGTTGATTTTTTCATCAAGTGTCCAGTCGAAAAGTTTTTCAAGCAAATCTTCAAGACCTGTGTAGTCACTTGTGCTCAGAGAACAAAGAGAAATTTCTTCATAACCTGTGTTTTTGCAGATTGCTTTGCACTGCTCATTCACGACCTCAGGACTTTTTTCTCTTATGGGTCTGTAGAGGAAACCGGCCTGACAGAATCTGCAGCCTCTTATACATCCTCTGAAAATTTCCACAACTGTTCTGTCATGTACAGGCTCAATAAAAGGCACGATAAATTCTTTCGGCGCAAACATTGTGTCGAGATTTTTCACAACTCTCTTTTTAACTTTTTCGGGTGCACCGTTTGTAGGCTTTACTTCTTTGATTGTGCCGTCTTCATTATAACTTACATTATAAAATGCAGGCACATACACGCCTTCGATTTTTGCAGCTTCTTTAAGAAACTCTTCTTTTGTGCTGCCTTTCTGCTTATGGATTTTAAGTAAATCGATAAGCTCGTTTGTAACTTCTTCACCTTCACCGGGAAGAGTTATATCCACAAAGTCGGCAATAGGCTCTGCATTACACACACACGAGCCGCCCGCAACAACAATAGGCGTTAAATCTTTTCTGTCTTTTGCATAAACGGGAAGCCCTGCCAGGTCAAGCATATTGAGCACATTAGTGTAACTCAATTCATACTGCATCGTAAATCCTATCAAATCAAAATCTTTAACAGGGTCGCTGCTTTCAAGGGCATAGAGAGGAATGTTGTTTTTTCGCATTTCCTCTTCCATATCTGTCCACGGTGCAAAAACTCTTTCGCACCATGCATCTTCTCTTTCATTCACAAGTGAATAAAGAATTTTCATACCGAGATGTGACATTCCTATTTCATATGTATCGGGAAAACAGAATGCATATCTTATGTCAACTTTGTCTTTATCTTTAATAATACTGTTAAATTCTCCGCCCGTATATCTGCCGGGTTTCTGAACAAATTGCAATATATTTTCAATTTCTTTTGAAAGCACTTTATCACTTCACTTTCACAATTCTGAATTCGGCAATTTCCACACCATCAATTGTTTCGCCGATTTCAAGCTCAAGGCAACCATTTTCAAACACATCTTCAGGAAGAATATATGTTGCTGAAAAATATCCGGGAGCAAGATACATTTTGTCAAATTCCGCATCTCTTTCGCCACCGTAAGTGTTGCCTTCAAAAATCTTTTTGCTGTTTGCAAGAATGGTCTGTATGCCTTTTCTTTCTTTATCTTCTGCATGATATACAACAATAAGCTTATAGTCGCATTTGCCTGTGAAACCGCCCAGATTTGCATTGAGCGTGTAATGGTCGTAGCATTTGAGAAGCTCCATAGGAATATCTGCATCTATGTTTTCACGTCTGTCAGCAATTACATTCATATAAGGCTCGCCATGCTGCTGTGTGCAATCAAGAGGAGCATAGCCGTGCTCTGCAAATGAGAAGAACATTTCGTCAGGTTCAACTTTATTGCGAAGCATAATTTTCTGCATATACTCTGCAGGATTTTCTGTTTTCTTCGCTTCTTTGATTTTCTTTAAATACCAACGTCTGTTTGTAACAGGGCGGTCAATCTGGTCAAGCACCGCACCGCGTTCCCAATTTAAAGCATCGTGCCTTTCAACACTTGTCTGCATACCGATAATGTCAAATAATTTATCGCCGATTGAAAAAATTTCGTTATAAAGAGCATGGTATTCTTCGCTGAAATCAACCGAAAGAATCTCTTCTGCCTTTTCAATATCATTTCTGAAAATATAGTCAGTTGCTTCGTCAATAGCATCGGTTTCAGCACGTCTTCTCATTTTAACGAGCATATCAAACTCTGCTCTGTAAAGGTGCATAAGGAAACGCCAATTATCGTGAAGTTCGGGGTTTTCTTTCACAATATTTCTGAAAAGATTCAGAGTGTTTTCAATGCCGGGGTTATCAAGAGGGTCACCAATCCAGTTATATTCAAGGCCTGAAATTGCCTGAGCACATTTAACGTAGTCTGCACCGGGGAAGAAAAGCCTTGAATAGTCTTCGAGCATCGCTCTTACTGACTGCTCTTTTTCCCATTCAAGTCTGCCCCATACAAATTTGTTTGCATCGTCTGTTACACCCTCTGAGTAAGCAACACTGCCTACTGTATAGGGTGATTTGATAGAATGGATTCTCTTATATTCCTGAGGTCTGGGGTTTACGCTTTCGCGGCTGTTTACTGCCTGAAGTGAATAATGCCATGCTTCTGACGGATACTGAACAGAATATTCGCATCTTAAATTATGAGTAATATCGGGATAGAATCGAAGCGGGAAGCGTGAATCAATACGACGACGTAATTCGTAAACCTCCATAGCTCTGTTGGGACCCTGAATAACGCCTGTAATAACTCCGTCTTCAGTTTCGTTTATTTTTTCAACAAACATATCTCCCCAGCCGGGAATACCGCGGGGCATCTGTGCTGAAGGCCACATCTGAACATCAGGCTTAACTTTTCTTACTTCTTTTGCGATTTTAACGCAGCGTGAAACAAACTGGTCTGCAGGATAATCGCCCGGGTCTCCTCCCGGCGGGAAAATAATATCTATTCGCTCTGCATCCTTGAGAGTTTCACGGCGTAAAGCCGCAGATTCATCTTCAGGAAGTTCATCGTTGGGATACCATAATGACACGTCCAGATCAAGTTCATTTGCATAGTGAGAGCATTTTTCCATGTGCTCTTTCATATCCCACTTCATAAGGCTGTTATAGCTATCCTCTGTCTCAGGATATTCAGGGGGAAGAAGCTCGTCTGTATTTGTGCCGAAAAGCATCAGATTTACAAAATGGTCGCGGTACTGTTCAGGACTCCATGCATCATATGTATTGGGCATCTTTCTGTAAGCATTCTGATGACCTCTGATTCTTTTTTCAGGAATATGCTTACCGGCAATATCAGAAATAAGAGTAATTTTTTCACCGCTGTAAACTGTTTTCATAAGGAATTTACCGAGACCGAAAATAAGACCTCTTACTGTATGTGCGTAAATTTTCATTTCGCCGTCTTCAAGTTCAATCTCAAAACAGTCTTTATGGGGAAGTCTTTCTTCACCGCACTGTGAAAAAACAACAAGGGGTTTTTCATTTTTCATTTCAGGCTTTCTGCCTGTTCTTTCTTCTATTTTAAGAGAAAAAATTTCTGCTGCCTTTAATTCTGCTGCTGAAGAAGCCTGAATGTTAAGACCTGTAAAATCAAATTTCATCAGTTGTCACTCCTTTATTTTATACCTAACAGGTTTTCAAAAAATCTTTCAATGCTGAGCCATAAATATTTAAAAAACAGCCCGACTTTATAGAAGAAGTAATCGGATTTTTCCGCATCACTCTTAATTGTCACAGTTGAGCCCGTATCTTCAAGTTCAAGAAAAATTGCATGGGTCATATTTTCTTCTGTACTGCTGTTGGGAGAGTGAATCGAAAGCATAAGTCTGCCGTCAAGAGTTTCAAAAATCATACCGTGACCACCGTCAAGAGCATGATATTTTCCTTTTGTATAAAGAGGAAACAAATCGTGACTCCACTGACCGTCAATTTCACCATTTGAACTTCTTGCAATACCCACAGAATAACCTGCAGTAGGAATATTATTCGACCAGAGCATAATGAGGCTACCGTCTTTTGTTCTGTAAGGGCAAGGGCCATCTGTAACATGGCTATTTGTCCAGAAAGGGTCATCTGCCTTGAACATTCTCACAGGCTCTGTTGTGAAATGAGTTAAATCTTCGCTTAATTTAGCATAAGACATATCCCCTACACCGTCAGGCATACTTGTCCACTCGTGAACAAAAATCATCCACGGTTCACCGTTTTTGTCAATGTAAAGTGTGCCGTCAATTGCGTCCCATTCGTGAGGTGTAATATGTCCGTCAGTAATTTCCGTGAAAGGACCTAAAGGACTTTCACTTTTCATTATGCTGACGCCTCTGTGCTGTGTAGTACCTGATTTGTATGTTGCAAAAATATAGAAATTGCCCTCATAATAATAACATTCAGGTGCCCAGTAGTCACCGATACCGTCAAAGTTTTCCGCAGAATCTGCTTCAAAAACATTTACGGGACCTGCCCAGTTTTCAAGATCTTCACTTACATAACAGCCATAGCCCGCTTTTGTTGCAGCACCTGTGCCGTACATGAAATATTTATTTCCGTAAACAAGAATACAAGGGTCACGGATAAAAATATCTTCTGTTTTTTTAGTTTTCGTCATATCCACTTTATCTGCAGGAATTTCAAAAACAACATCACCGTTATTTTCTGCACTCACCGCAAGTGAAAACATTGAAAAAACCATAACAAAAGCCATAAACAAAGCAAGAATTTTTTTCATACAAATTCACCCTTTTATTATGAAATCAATCAAGGAAATCTTTGAGTTTTTTGCTTCTGCTGGGGTGGCGGAGTTTTCTTAAAGCCTTTGCTTCAATCTGACGGATTCTTTCACGTGTAACGTCAAATTCCTGACCTACTTCTTCAAGTGTTCTCGGGTGGCCGTCGTCAAGACCGAAACGGAGTCTTAAAACTTTTGCTTCTCTGGGAGTGAGGGTTTTAAGAACTGCTGCAAGCTGTTCTTTAAGAAGAAGCATTGATGCTGCATCCTGGGGAGCAAGAGCATCTTCATCAGGAATGAAATCGCCGAGATGGCTGTCTTCTTCTTCACCGATAGGTGTTTCAAGAGAAACGGGTTCCTGCGCAACTCTCATAATTTCACGCACTTTATCAACGGGGAGATTAAGTTTTTCAGCAATTTCTTCTGCTGAAGGGTCACGTCCGTTTTCGTGGAGAAGCTGGCTGTTTGTCTTTTTAACTTTATTGATTGTTTCAACCATATGAACGGGAATTCTGATTGTTCTTGCCTGGTCAGCAATAGCTCTTGTAATAGCCTGACGAATCCACCATGTAGCATAAGTTGAGAATTTGAAGCCTTTTGTGTAGTCGAATTTGTCAACTGCTTTGATAAGACCAAGGTTACCTTCCTGAATAAGGTCTAAAAACTGCATACCTCTGCCCACATATCTTTTTGCAATACTTACAACAAGACGAAGGTTTGCTTCTGCAAGTCTTTTCTTTGCTTTGGGGTCGTCTTCTGCAATGCGGATAGCAAGGTCGATTTCTTCTTCGGGAGTAAGAAGGGGCACACGTCCGATTTCTTTAAGATAAACCTTAACATGGTCTTCCATTGCTGCGTTTTTCGGGTCGTTACCAACAACGCCCAGGTCAAGGCTTTTAGTTAAATCTTCTTCAAAATTGAGTGCATCAAGGTTTACATCCTCAAGGTCGTCAATAATTTCGATATTCTGATTTTCAATTGTGTCATAAAAGCTCTCAAGCTCCTCAATGCTTAAATCAAGGTCCATCAGAGCAAGGTCAATTTCCTGCGTTGAGAGTTTACCTGAAGTTTTACCTTTTTCAAGAAGAACCTTCAATGAAGATTTCTTTTCCGGCACTGCAACATTGTTGTTATTGTTTTCCATAATTTATTCTCCTCCACATTATGTATGTTATTTCTTTATATTTTTAAACATATTTGCAAAATCCTCATCAGACATTGCAGATACTTCATTTGAAGACTTTTTATTTTTTGCACTTCTCAGCATTTCTATGCACTCGCGTATTTCTTCGAGCGTGTTGCTGATTTCATTAAAAACATCAGCCAAATATGTTATCCGTCCCATTTCATCTGCGCTGAAGCTGTCACGGAAAGAATAAACCTCCAGGTCTCTGCCGTCTTCCAGCAGACTCAGCAAAACTGTAAGAACGCGCTTGTTGAAAGATGTAAAAAATAAATCAGGCGTTAAATCGTCTTTTATTTTTCTGTAAAAATCAGGATTTCTGAAAAGCGTTGTTAAAATTATTTCTTCCGCTTTTGCCTGCTTGGGATAATTTTTCTTATCAGGATTTATTTTATCCTCTGTTCCGCTTGACAAGTTACGTGCCTGCGAGTACAGCTCTTTTTTTGCTTTTTTTCTGACATTTGAAAGATGCTTTTTAATTTCCTGCCTTATTGCTTCCGCAGGAACTTCCGTCATTGAAGAAAGTTTCAGGCAATATGTTTCTCTTTCAATGGGGCTTGAAAGTCCTGCCAGGAATTCAGCCGCTTCTTTCAGGAAACTCATTTTTCCGTCGGATATTGAAATATCGTATTTTTCTCCGATTTTTATCAAATTGAATTCAATATCATTTTCTGCTCCGTCAAGCAAAGACCGAAACCGTTCTTTTCCGTGTTTTTTTATTATTTCATCAGGGTCTTTACCGCCGCGAAGCTGCAAGACTCTGACCTTAAGCCCTGAATCAGAAAAAATCTGCATTGCACGTTTTGTGGCTTTCTGCCCCGCTTCATCAGAGTCATATGACAAAACTACTTCATCTGTGTATCTTTTCATCAGCCTTGCCTGCTCCTGAGTCAATGCAGTTCCCAGACACGCAACGGCATTTGTAAAGCCTGCCTGATGCAAGGCAATAACATCCATATATCCTTCCGCCACAATAAGGAAATCTTCTTTTGAATTTTTTGCATAATTCATTGCAAAAACTTCGTGGCTTTTTTTATAAACCAGAGTATCGGCGGTGTTTACATATTTCGGCTTTGAATCGTCAAGCACACGGCCGCCGAAGCCTATAACGTTTCCTCTTATATCAATAATCGGCGTCATCATTCTGTTTCTGAAATTATCGTAAAACCTTTCGCCGTTTTTGGTGCTTTTCTTTACAAGGTCCGCTTCATAAAGCTCGTTTACGCTGAACCCTTTTGACCTCATATGCTTTATCAGCGAATCCCATGAATCAGGTGCATAACCGAGACCGAAATGTTTTATTGTCTGCGGTGTCAGCCCTCTGTTGAGAAAATAATTCAGCGCATGTGAATTCTTTTCATCAATCAGGCATGAATGAAAAAACCTTGCCGCTTCGCGGTTTGCCGCTAAAATTCTGTTTTTCTTCTGATGCAGGCTGTCATCATATCCGTCCTGCGGCATTGAAAGACCTGCACGCTCTGCTAAAAGCTTAACCGCTTCGATATAATCGAGATTTTCGATTTTCATTGTAAAGGTTATTGCATCTCCGCCTGCTCCGCAACCGAAGCAATAAAAAGACTGCGTATCCTCATACACCATAAACGAAGGGGTTTTCTCATTATGAAAAGGGCATAAACCTTTATGCGTTCTTCCCTGACGCCTTGAATCAAGAGAAACGTATGACGAAACAAGGTCAGTTATATCCGTACGCATTTTAAGGTCTGATAAAAAAGCATCGTTAATCGCCACAAGTTCACTCCCATTCTTATAAATTCAACCATGATTTCGGCACAAACAGATTATCAAAGACGCTTACTGCATATCTGTCAGTCATTCCTGCTATATAATCTGTAACTGCACGTTCCGTGCCTTCTTTTTTAACTGTTTTCTGCATTTCGGGCGACAGCCTGTCCGGCTTTTTGCAGAAGAAAGCATAAAGCCATTGAATCATATCTATCGCCTTATATTCCTCGCCCTTGCAGACGGGATTTGTATAAACATTTTTGAACATAAAATCATGAAGCTCATCAAAAGCTCCTTTGATTTCACTGTCAAGAACAATATCATCTGTGCTGTTTGTAATTGCTGACATTACAAGAGTATTGATTCTTTTCGATTTGCTGTAACCGAGAACATCCTTTATCTCTTTCGGGATATCATTCTCACTCATTACGCCTGCACGTTCAGCATCGTCAATATCGTGATTAAGGTAAGCTATTCTGTCAGCAAGGCGCACAAGCCTGCCCTCCAGCGTGAACGCCTGCTCACCTTTTGTATGGCATGCAATTCCGTTGAGAACTTCTGCCGTAAGATTCAGTCCTGCGCCGTCTTTTTCTATAACATCGGCAACTCTCACACTCTGTATGTAATGCTTGAAACCGAAAGGTGCCACTGCATCAAGTGCACGCTCTCCTGCATGACCGAAAGGTGTATGACCTAAATCGTGGCCAAGTGCAATAGCCTCCGTTAAATCCTCATTAAGTCTTAATGCCCTTGCCATTGTGCGGGCAATCTGGGCAACTTCGAGAGTATGAGTAAGACGTGTTCTGTAATAATCTCCTTCAGGAGAAAGAAAAACCTGGGTTTTATGCTTTAATCTTCTGAAAGATGAGCAATGGATAATTCTGTCACGGTCGCGCTGAAAATCCGTTCTGACGGGGCATAACGCTTCCTCTCTTTTTCTTCCTTTTGTTTCATCGGAAAAAGAAGCATACTGCGACAAAGTTTCATGCTCAATTTCTATAGTGCGTTCTCTTATCGTTTTTTCCATACATCACACCGCCTTTATCTTTATATACAACTATTTTTGCGGTTTTCCCCCGTGAAAATCAAAAAAATTACATTGCACAGAAAATTTCTCCTGTTTTTTCACATCTGAACTTTCCGTTGCTGACATCAATAAGATTTTCATTGAATTTCTGCAAATCAGTATCAGCTATTCTGAAAATAACCTTTACGTCATCCGCAAAAACAGTGTCGTCAATTTTTCCTCCCGCTTCAGCAATGAGTGTGGGAAGCTTTCCGTAAAATGAATAGTCACATTTTGCTTCAGCTATTGCACAAAGCTGCATCGTAACCACTTTTCCTGCTTCAAGCGCAATGGATGCTGTGTGTGAATATGCCCTGACCAGTCCCCCTGCACCAAGGAGAGTTCCTCCGAAATAGCGTGTAGCCACAACTGCCACATCAACCACTTCAGCTTTTAAAAGCACATCAAGCACGGGTATACCTGCCGTTCCCTGAGGTTCACCGTCATCGCTGTAACGTCTTGTCATCATATCACGAAGAACGTAGGCATAAACATTGTGCGTTGCATCCCAATGCTTCTGTTTGATTTCATTTACAAAAGCCATCGCTTCTTCAACCGTCTGAACAGGTTTTACATAACCGATGAATTTTGATTTTTTCTCTACAAATTCGTCTGATGCCTCCATCGACACCGTTTTATAGCTGTTCATAGACAAAATCCTCTCCAACACAGAAAAGGCAGACAACTTTCTTTAAAAAATTGTCTGCCGTTATCTTCTGTTAAAATTATGCCCAAAAGCAATTATTTGTCAAGATTGAAACGCTTCTTAAATCTGTCTACACGTCCGCCTGTATCAACAAGCTTCTGTTTTCCGGTGAAGAACGGATGACAGTTTGAACAAATATCAACACGCATATCAGCTTTTGTTGAGCATGTCTTGTATACTGTGCCACAAGCACATTTAATTTCAGTTTCCTGATAATTAGGATGGAGTCCTTCCTTCATTTTTGTCACCTCTTTCATAAAGTAGCAATATAACAGATGTCATTTTAACACAAACCAAAATAAATTGCAACTGTTTTTTGAAAAAAATTTATATTTTGACAGTTGTTTCAAGACTGAAGGAGTAAAGAAGCGTTTCTTTAACGTTTTTGCCCAAACATTCCCTTACTGCCTTCTCATAAATCTTAAGCTGACCGGCGTAACGCTCACGTAACTGTTCAGAAGACGTAACCTTGTCTGTTTTATAATCAATGATGACAATTTCTCCGTCTTCTTCAAAAGCACAGTCAAGAATGCCCTGAACTATAACCTTTTCATTATCGAATCTTTCAGGCAGTTTTTCATCAAATTCGCACGCAGACATACCGATTATGAATTTTTTCTCTCTGTAAACATTACCTGAAGATGCGATTCTTTCATACAACGGCGAATCAAAAAAGGCCTTCAGCTTTTTCCTGTCAAGGCTTTCAGCCTGAATATCCGTAAGAAATCCTCTTTCGCGAAGCTTTTCAATTTCGCTTTCAAGATTATTTTTTGCTGATAAATAATCCGAAAACTGCATAAACAGATGCATCGCCGTTCCTCTGCCTGCTGCAGTAAGTGATGTTTTATTTAAAAACGCAGGTCTGTCAGAGGCGAAAAATTCCCTGTTTATCGTTTCCTTGAAAGCTGTTGAAGCACCTCTTTTGGCAAGCACGCCTGACAAGGGCGCATATTCATACTCATATTCCACAGCACTTCGTACCTTCTCCAGATACCCGCAATCTGTTTTTTCGTTTTCTGCCTGAGAGGTTGCCTCTTTTTCAAGCTGCGGTAATTCTTTTACAATTTTTATTTCAAGCGGAAAATCAGTTCTGATTTTCTTTACATCAATTCCGCCTGCTTTTATCCGCATATCAACAGCATCCGGATGTTTTAACACAACAGTTGTTATCCATTCAAGATAGCTCGATGCCTTTCTTATTGCAACGGGATTAATTTTTTCGCCTGAAGCAGCAACAGCCGCTTTCTCAAGTGTTTTGGAAAAATCCTTCGGTGCACCTACAATAATCAGCTTTTCTTTTGCCCTGGTAAGAGCAACATAAAGCACACGCATGTTTTCAGATAAATCTGTTTTCTCTTTTTCTATTTTAACCGCTGTACGGCTTAATGTTTCATATTTAATCATGCGTTCAGGGTCGATACCGATTATTCCCACACCGCTTTGCTGATGAGAGAGCAAATCGTTATTCTGCCAGCGTCTGCTGAATTCATCTTCTGCTTCAGCAACAATACACACGGGAAATTCAAGACCCTTACTTCGGTGTATCGACATAATAGCCACAGCATTTTCGTTTCCCGAAGAATCGCTTGAAGCTTTGATTTCGGCAGTTTTTTCAATTCTCTCAACCTGCCTTACGAAACCCGAAAGTGCAATATCATTTTCCTGCGAAAAACGTTCCGCAAATGTTCTGAAAATATCTAAATTTTCCTGACGTCTTGCACCTCTGTCAAGAGATGCAACAATTGCTTTATATCCCGTTTTGTCAAGCACATGTCTTACAAGCTCACCCGGAGACATTGTCTGCGCCACAAGACGGAAGGATGCAAGCGTATCAAGGAAGCTTCTGCACTTTTCATCACCGTTTTCAGCACAATACATCACTGCAGAATAAAAACTTCCGCCCTTGCTTTTTATTCTGATATCAGCAAGCTCATCTGCAGTAAAACCGAAAACAGGTGACATCATCGCAGCTAAAAGCGGTACATCCCTTGCAGGATTATCAATAACCTTAATTAAAGAAAACAGCGTCCTTACTTCCTGTGTTTCAAACAAGCTTTCGCTTTCATCAGCATATGCGTTTATTCCTGCATCATTAAGCACCTGAACAAATAACGGAATGTTTTTATTCTTTCTCAGAAGAATTGCAATATCACTTAATCTGAACTTTCCTTTTTCAAGAATTTTTCTGATTTCAGACGCTATATACATTGCCTGCGCAGTTGAGCGTTCCGTTTCTTCAAATGCAGTTTTTTCCAGCACATGAAATTCACACGAAATCTCATCTGTATCTTCAAACTCACCGCCGCATTTAAGCGATTCTCTTTCATCGTAATCAATTTCGCCTACTTCCTCACTCATAAGATGAGAAAAAACGAAATTCACAAAATCAGTAACCTCTTTACGGCTTCTGAAATTTTTATCAAGGGTTATCGTTGCAGGATATGACGGGTTTTCTCTGTTATAGGGAGAAAATTCCTTTCTCTTTTTCAAAAAAATCTGCGGCATCGCTTTTCTGAAGCCGTAAATACTCTGCTTTACGTCACCTACGAAAAACAGATTTTTTCCGTCTCTGGAAATTGACTCAAACAAAATATCCTGTGCTTCGTTTGTATCCTGATATTCGTCAATCAGAATTTCTTTGAACTGATTTGTATATTCATATGCAAGCTCTGTTTTTTCGTTTTCTTCGTCTATCAGCAATCCCAGAGCCATATGAAGAACATCATCAAAATCAGCACAGTTTTTTTCGATTTTTACTTCACGGAATCTGTCAAAAAAAGCTAAGGTAAACCGTGATAACATCCTGATAACGGGTGCAAGAATTTCTATATCATACTTGTTATCAGCATATGACACACCTATTGACGAACGTGATTTTTCATAAATACCTTTATAGTTTTCCCTGATTGCTTTAACAGCTTCTGATTCTGCACACTTAAATTCGGATTTCAGCCTTCCTATAGCACAAAAAGGTTTAGCAGGCGTTATCTCAATAAGTCGGTCCCACTGCTGACAAGAAAAGTTTTCGGGCATACACTCAAGAATATTTTCAAAAAACTCAATATCGTTTCTGAAAGCATTACCGTAAGCTGCGTTTACATTTTCATCTCCATCCAGAATTTCGCAAGCCCTCTGAGCAAGCGTTCTGCAATAAAGAATATCATCCCTGAAAGAATCCGCAACAGTAACGGCATAAGGATTAGTATAATCTGTTTCTTCGCAATGAAGACGTCTGTCTATTTCTTCAAGCCACTTTTTCGGATTTCTGTAAGAACGCGCAAAATCATAAAGGCTCAGAACAAGGTCTTTAAGAGCCTTATCATCATTTGATTTTGTAAACATATCTGCAAGTACAAGAAAATTCGGGTCTCCCTCTTCGTAGAATTCTTCTGCAACTTCTTCATATGCTATGTCTTTTAAAGTATCCATTGCGGCTTTATCAATGAGTTTATAATCGCTGTCAAGCTCTATTGCCTGAATGTTACTCCTTACAATATCACTGCAAAAACTGTCTATGGTAGAAATTTTTGCACATTTGAGAAGCATCTGCTGTTTTAAAAGATAACTCCTTTTCTTTACATTTTTTTCTTCCTGCACCATCTCAGACAGTGCACGGCTGATTTTATCTTTCATCTGTGCTGCTGCAGCTTTAGTAAAAGTTACAATCAACAATTCATCAACAGAACAAGGGTTTTCTTTGTCTGTTATTTTTTCAATTACACGCCTGACTAAAACTGCAGTTTTACCTGAACCTGCGGCAGCAGAAACAAGAACCGTACCGCCCGATGCTTCTATTGCATTTGCCTGGTCATCAGTCCATTTAATTTCCGCCATTTTCTTCACCCGCCTTTTCAAGCTTATCAAAAACATTCTCTTTTTTATCTACTGCTTTCTGACGTGTCTGAGATTCATCTTTTCTCAGGCACACATCTTTATAGTCGCAGAAATCGCAGGCATTTTCATAAGGTAAAACCTCAACGTTTCCCTCATGCAATTCATTGCCCATACGCGCAATAATTTCATCAACCTTCTGTTTTATTTTTCCTAACTGCGCTGCAGTTGCAACAGAGCCGGTAAAAGAAATCGAATTATCTTTTTCTTCCTTTACCTTTGCATTGATAATATTACCGCTTTCGGTTTTGTCCATGCCGTAAATTACTTCTGCATTTGCAAGAACAAGCCCTGAATATTTTCCTGTCTTTTTTCTCTGCTTTTCTATTTCTTCATCTGTATCATAACGCATTGCTTTAATCTGATTAAAGCTTGCAGGTTTATATAAAATTCCTGCAGGAGTGCAGTTTTCATATTCGTCTTTTCCGTTCTCTGTCAGAGCAAAAAGATAAATAAGCATCTGCATATTTATGCCGTCAAGAACTTCCTGAAGTCTGAACTCTTTACTGCCTGTTTTATAATCTACAACGCGGAGATATTTGTTATCTTCCGTTACCATCATATCAACTCTGTCAACAAGACCTCTGACAAGAATCTTACCGTCTTCAAGTTTGATTTCATAAGGCGGCACATCACCGTCGTGGTCAATTTTAACTTCATAACCGCAAGGTGTAAAATCGCTGACAGAAAACTCTTCTATAATCTGCTCAATGAGTGCATAAACTGTTTTTTCAAAGCGGGCATAAAGGAAAGTAAACCTGCTTGATTTGTTTTCTTTTCCGCCCATTGCTGTTTCTGCATATTCACTCAATATACCGGAAATAATTTTCTGAAGCTCTGCTTTGTCCATCTCTTTAAGGCTGTCAATTGAGTATTCCTTGATTATTTTTTCAAGACAGTAATGAACTACAGTACCTCTTTGTCTCGGACTTATTTCTGCTTTTTCTTCAGGCTTTGCTTTCAGACCGAATTTGCAGAAATATTCAAAGGGGCATTTATAAAAAGTTTCAATTCTTGAAGCCGACAGATGCATAACTTTGCCGAAAAGTTTTTTTGCTTTTTCGCTGTCTTCAATTTTAATTTTATCGTTTGAAAGATATTTTGAAATTGCCTGAAATCTTGATTTATATTCTTCTTTTTCTTCAAAAAACTTTTTCAGCGCATTTGTTTTCTCATTGTTGCTCGTCCATGTTCCGGCAAGTGTTTCAAATGCAGTAGTTTCGCTCTGAACAAAATCATAAATGTCTGTTTTTTCCGCATCAGTTACCTTACAATTTGGAAAAACAGATTTAATTTCGCTGATAATTTCTGACGGATATAATTCTTCCGAAAAAGATTTTGCACAATATGAAACATACAGCTTTTTCTCCGCACTGCAAAGAGTGTGATAAGCTATAAATCTTTCTTCCATAATTCTGTCAAGAACAGGTGCATTAAGATTCAGACCTGAAGTCAGAAGAATGTTTCTTTCTCTGTCCGTAAACAGGCCTCCTGTATGAGGAGTCCGCGGGAAAACCCCATCGTTTGCACCGACAACAAAAACAATTTTCGGAGATGCCACTCTCGTTCTTTCCGCATTTCCCACAAGCACCTCGTCAAGCCCCTGCGGCAGAACACCTATTTCTTCATTTGAAATAATTGCATTGAAAAGCTCATATATATCCCCGGCAGATTTTTTGTCATCTGCCACAACCTCTGCAATTGCATCAAGCACATCTGTAAGCAATGCCCAGATTCTTTCCTGCTCAAGAGCCAGTTCCTGCTCTTCTTTTTCTTCAAGGTCAATTGCAATCTTCTTAAGATTTTCATCTGCATGAGTATTGAGAAGAAGTCTGAAAATTTCTTCAGCCGCTTTTCTTCCCGATACATTTTCTGAAAATTCACGTTTTAAATTGAGTAACGGTTTTATTGCAATTTCCCTTAAGCTGTTTAAATATGCTAATTTTTCTCTGTCCTTTTGTAAAAATTCTTCTCCGAAGCCTCCGGGATTTTCCGTCCATTCCTGCGTAAACGGTGCACTGTTACCCCACATCAGAGCATAATTTTCAAGCTCGGAAATTTCATTTATATCAAGGTCCGTAAGTCCTGTTTTCAGGCATTTCATCACTCTTGTTTCATTAAAGCCGTATGATGCAATTTCAAGAGCTCCTGAAATATAAGTACAAAGCGGTTGAATTTTCACGGGCTGAAGTCTGTCAGAAAAAACCTCAATGCCGTATTTTTTCAGTGCTTCTTTTATTTCAACATCATATTCTCCGCCGTCGCGGGAAACTATTGCAATATCGCGGCTTCTGACATTTCCTTCACGCAGAAGCTTTTTCACTTCAAGAGCGATAAATCTGCATTCGCTTTCAATATTTTTCGCTGATATAATTTCTATATTTTCCGTTTCTTTTTCGTCTTTTTCTTTTTCAATCCTGAAAACATTTTTTTCTAAAAAGCTTATTTCTTCCGAAACGTTTTTATCATTATTTTCAGCCTTGATTGCTTTTACTTCTTTGTCGTATCTTTTTGCAATGTCAATAACTGCTTTTGCTGTTTTCCTCGGGTAAGAAAAAACATCAAAATCTTCATCATTTGCAGAATAAATTTTATCGGTACAGACTGTTACATAAACTTCCTTCGCTTGTGCAACCATTCTTTCGATTATTTTAAGCTCCTGACGCGAAAAGCTGTAAAAGCCGTCAATTACAATTGTTTTTTCTGCAAAAAAGCTGTATTCTCCCAGAACATCATAAAGCCTTGTAAGAATATCAAAGGGGTCGCTGAATCTGTTCTGCATCAATGCATCGTACGCCTGAAGGACAATTGAAACCTCACTTAATTTCTTTTTAAGTGTTCCGCTTTCAATACTGTCTGCGAAGCTCATTGCATTTTCGGGAGTCAGAGAATTCTGCTTGAATTCATCGCAAAGAGAAATCATCTCGTTTACAAAGCCTTTCGATTTCACTCTGCGTGAGAAAAATTCAAGCTTATCACTCACCTGATTTATCGCCATGCTCATGAGAAGAATTTTTTGTGCATTGCCGATTTCACGGAGTTTTTCGCTTCCGTATTCTTTTCTTACCGTATCTGCAATATGGCTGAAGCTCATTACAACTTCAACTCTGTTGCAATCTATGGGGCCTAACAATTCAAGCATCGTTCTTTCTGCAGAAAAAGAAAATTGTTCAGGAACCACGAGCAATAAATCCTTACATCCCTCTCGTGCGAGAGATGCAAGGATTTCATTTACATATTTTGATTTGCCGCTTGAGGCTTTTCCGTAAACTATGTTAAGCATAAGGAGTTTCTCCTTTTAATAATACCACGAGTAAATATTTTCAAATCTGTCCGTAACTGTGCCGTATCGGGGAACTGAAAGCTCGTTTGTATACATTTCAATTCCGCTTCTGAAGCAAATGGGAGCAAAGGGCGCCGCAACTTCAAAATAGTCTACAAATCTTTGTAATGTTACTTTTCCGTTAAGAAAATCATTATAAGTAGCAACAATTTTAGAATTTGTATTGATTCCGTAAGAAGCTCCGCCGTTTAAAGAAAAGAAAGGATACAGGCTCATATTTTTTGTCATTTTCATTTCGCCTATATACAGTTCGTATTCTCCGTTCTGCAATCTTAACACAAACGTTTCAAAGGGCAGTTTTTCAACCTCAACTACTATTCCTGCACTTTTAAGTGCAGTTGCAATGTTTTCAGCAGCAGAAACCTTAAATGCGTTATCATCATTTACGATGAGTCTTAATCTCATTATGTTCTGTGTAACATCGTTACCCCTTGAATATCCTGCACTTTCAAGCAGTTCTGTTGCTTCATTGAACGCTTCGCTTTTTTCTGAAAAATTTATTTTCTTAAGTTCTTTCCATGAAGGTATAAACGGTGTATCGGCAACTTCAGCATAACCGAGATAAGATTCCTCGACAATTGTTTCTTTCGGAATAAGCAGGGAAACTGCCTGTCTTACTTCTATTTTTTCCAGATTCTCATTCAATGAATTCATTCCGAGAAAAACAAGGTTTGTCATTAACGTTGCGTGAGTTCTTACATTCTTTCTTAAATAATTACCGCTGCTCATATCCTGGAAATAATATGAAATATTTCCCGTTTCCACGCTTTCGTGACCGCTTGCAGTATCAAGCATATTAACAAGACGTATACGTCTTAACTTCGGCATTTCTTTGCTGTGCCATTTTTCATTCATTATAAGCGTCTGATTATTTTCAATTTTATATTTGCCGCTTCCTGTAACAAAACCTTCATAATCTTCTGTCTGCTGTTTTACTATGGGAAAATCAAGACAGAGAGAAGCATAAATATCAGGACTTTTCAGTTTGAAAGTAACACTGTCACCCGATGCTGAAATTTCCTCAAAATTTTCAAGCTGTTTTTTGAAAGTATCGCTTTCCTTTGCAAGGTTGAATGAATACTCAACATCTGCCGCAGTAATGGGAGAAGAATCGCTGAAACAATAAGAAGGATTGATTTTCACCGTTACACTTTCTGCACCGACCTTTACTTTCGATGCAATAACATTTTCTACAGTAAAATCTTCTTTTACTTTCACAAGACCTTCAAACAAAAGGGAAGATAAGGCAATATTATATTCAGTTTTTGCTAAATACGGGTTGAGTGAATCCGTATTGCGCACAGGGAGTTTCAGATAATTTGAATCATCCATTTCTGCCGATGCAGGTTTGATTTCACCCATAGAAACAGTGCATGAAGTAAACGCTGTTAAAACTATAATCACACACATTAACAGGCACAAAAATCTTATCGCCTTTTTCATTTTCTTTCCTCCCTGTCAAAGATTAATCCGCTTTATTTCAGTTACCTTACCGCTTGAATTTTCAACATCAATAACCAGGCCGTTAATCATACATTCCCCGCTTGCCGCATCAAATAAAGCGGGCATTGAATCATAATATTTTTTCACTATTATATTTTTTTCAACACCGAGAACGCTGTCTTTTACGCCGCACATACCCACATCTGTAATATACGCCGTGCCATGGGGCAAAATCTGCTCATCTGCCGTCTGGACATGAGTGTGCGTGCCGAAAACACATGTAACTTTTCCGTCAAGAAAAAAGCCCATTGCTCTTTTTTCGCTTGTTGCTTCCGCATGAAAATCAACAATTTTAATTTTGCAATCGCGGATATTATCAAGAACCTTTTCAACTACTCTGAACGGATTATCAACGCTGTCCATAGCATAAGTTCCTGCAAGATTTATAACACCTATTTTAACCCTGCCGAGGTCAGCTACGGCATAACCTCTTCCGGGATTATATTCATAATAATTCGCCGGTCTTACAATGTCAAGCCTTTCATCAAGAAAGTTATAAATTACCCTGCGACGGTAAACGTGATTACCCGTTGTAATAATATCCACACCGCTATCAAAAAGATATTGCGCAGAAAAAGGAGTTATTCCGTTTCCTGAAGCAGAATTCTCGCCGTTTGCAATGCAGAAATCTATATTTTCACTTTTTTTCAATCCGGGTAATTTTTCTCTGATGTGTTCGCATCCGATATCACTTACAATGTCTCCGAGAATAAGTATTCTCATTTACACTTCTCCTAACTAAAAAGTGACTGCCGAAAATTCGGCAGTCACAATCGTAAATTAATTACTTTGCATAATCGACAGCACGGTTTTCTCTGATAATATTAACCTTAATCTGTCCCGGGTATTCAAGCTCACTTTCAATTTTCTTAACAATTTCTCTTGCAATAAGAGTCATGCCGTCATCTGAAATAACCTCAGGTTTAACCATAATACGTACCTCACGGCCTGCCTGAATTGCGAATGAGCGTTCAACACCCTCAAATGAATTTGAAATTTCTTCAAGCTTTTCAAGACGCTTGATATAGTTCTGAACATTTTCTCTTCTTGCGCCGGGTCTTGCTGCAGAAATTGCATCAGCTGCCTGAACAAGAGATGCAACGATTGTTCTTGCTTCGATTTCACCGTGGTGAGCAGCAATAGCATGAACGATTGCATCGTTTTCTTTATACTTTTTAGCATACTCAACGCCGAGCTGAATGTGAGAGCCTTCCATTTCATGGTCAAGAGCTTTACCGATATCGTGAAGAAGACCTGCACGTTTTGCCTGTTTTACATCAGCACCGATTTCAGCTGCCATAAGACCTGCAATGTAAGATACTTCAAGAGCGTGATTAAGCACGTTCTGGCCGTAACTTGTGCGGTATCTCAACTTACCGATAAGTTTGACAATTTCAGGATGAACATTGTTGACACCTGCATCGATGAGAGCTCTCTCACCTGTCTGCTTGATTGTGATTTCTACTTCTCTGCGTGATTTTTCAAACATTTCCTCAATACGTGCGGGGTGAATGCGTCCGTCAGTAATGAGTTTTTCAAGTGTGAGCCTTGCGACTTCACGTCTTACAGGGTCAAAGCTTGAAACTGTAATTGCTTCAGGTGTATCATCAATAATAAGGTCAACGCCTGTAATAGTTTCGAGTGTTCTGATATTTCTGCCTTCACGGCCGATAATGCGACCTTTCATTTCATCGCTGGGAAGAGCAACAACACTTACCGTTGCTTCTGCGGCATGGTCTGCTGCACAACGCTGAATTGCAGTTGCAACAACTTCTCTTGCCATAGTATCCTGCTCATCCTTAAGTTTCTGCTCGTATTCCATTATTTTAAGAGATTTTTCTCTTGTCAGTTCCTCATCAAGAGATTTAAGCAAATGATCCTTTGCCTGCTCTTTTGTATAACCGGAAACTTTCTCGAGCATTTCAAACTGACTTCTCTTGATGCTATCTATTTCGATTAATCTGTCTTCAGCATCCTTCAGTTTTTTACTGAGGATTTCGTCTTTTTTCTCAAGAGAATCTGTCTTCTTATCGAGAGATTCCTCTTTCTGAATCAATCTGCGTTCCTGTCGCTGAACTTCAGAACGTCTTTCACGGAGTTCCTTCTCCGTTTCTGTTCTCTGCTTGTGAATTTCGTCCTTGGCTTCAAGAATGGCTTCCTTCTTTTTAGTTTCAGCCTCTGTTAAAGCTTCGTTGACAATTCTTGCAGCTTCTTTGTTTGCAGAACCGATTGTGGCTTCTGCAACCTTTTTTCTATGTAAACCGCCGATGATGTAACCTGCCACACCAAAAACCACTGCAGCAGCAACGGCGATAATAATTGCAACAACTAACTTAATCTCCATAGATCGCACCTCCTTTACGTAAACTCTTTTAAATCATATCATCAAAAGAACTCAGAATAAAAACACTACATGATGTAGACCCATTTTCAGATATACACCATCTATGTTATTTTATACTGATATCACTTTCTTGTCAAGAGAAATAGGAAAAATATTACATTAATTATGAATATTTATTAAAAAAATAAGAAACAGCATGTAATAAACTTACTGTTTCTCATTCAATGTGTTTTTATATGCTACCTTTGTGACTTTTGCAATTGTCTTTTTAAGGTTGTTCACAGCATCAAGCGCAAGCGGTTTGTAATCTTCGGGCAATTCTTTTACTGCAGTAATAATATCATCGTCAACTGTTCCCTCTTTTTCTTTTCCGAGCAAAAGGTAATCTGCCGAAACATTAAGAATTCTGCACATATTCTGCAAAGTAGTAAGTGACATTCCGCGTTGACCGCATTCGATATACCCGAGAAAAAGAGTTGATATGTTAAGAATTTCTGCAAGTTCATCACGTGAAAAGCCACGCGAAACACGTGTAAGCCTTACTCTCTCGCCGATTTCAAGATTGATATTCTTTTTCATCCTACCGCCCCCTCATCTTATTATAATACTATCAGTAACATTCAAAAACTTACTTTTAGTATTGACAAATTATTACCATTAGTTTATCATTATGTTGCAGAAAATAAATAAAAAGTATAAAAACAAAGGAGGTTGTCGGATTTCTGCACCGACAGAAAAAAGAAATGAAAACATACACAAAAAAACAGATCACTAAACAGCTCATCATCGGCGGAGTTCTTTCAGTAATCACGCTGATTGTAATGCTTGCAACAGGAATATGGGATATTGCTGATCAGCCCATCGGAGGCACAATACTTCTTGTTTTGGGTGTTTTCACCTTGATGCCTATCAGTTATATGTCTTTTTTCTATATCAACTGGAAAAAGGCACTCATCGGCATGATTGCACCTATCCCCGTTCTTTCTTACTGTATTGCTTGCTTTAAGGGTCTCGGATACACTTTCATGGCATTAATAACACTTATAAAAGGTAAAGATAATTACACATTCAACAAATACGGAGTTGACAAAAACAATGCTGAATAAAATCTCAGAGTTTCTGTCCCGAGATACATCAGAACTCTCGACAACAGGACTTATATTCATCTGCGTCGGAGTACTTTTATTTGTACTGTTAAACATCTTTTTTATCAGAGTGTGCAGAGGAATTATTACTCAATCAGGAAGAAAATCATTCACTATTGTAAAAATAATCATGGTTGCACTCTTTCCTACAATTTTCAATATAGCCGCCGTTTTCAACCATGTATTGCCAATGAATATAATCTTCATTTTAACCGCAGTCATGTGCGTAATTGTAGCAGTGTGGGATTTTTTGGTATACGGTCCCATAGGTGGTCTGTTATTCTCATATCTGCATATACTTGGAGGCATAATTTCAGGTCTTTTGATAGCGAGCCTTGTGTTCATGGCATTTTTCATTATTCTCATCACTATTATCAGACCTCTTGAACCGCCTTCAACAGGAAGCAGCGGAACACCGCCGGAATATGTCCGCGATTTGAGTTCAGGGGAAACCTTCTATGTTATGAGCAGCGCAAGCGGAGATTTGCAGATTGACAGAGGTGGTTATATTGTACTACATCCTTCCGGCTATGCAGGAGAATATGTGGACAGCTATAATCACCGCTATATAGCTTGTGAAGATTAAATTTCAAATATTTTAAAGAGGAGTTTATATGAAAAATTTCATGTCCAAAATTTTGTCAGTTGCACTTGCATTAACGATCATTCTTTGTGCAGCACCATTGTCAGGACTCGTGGGTCTTGATTTGCCTGATCTTTTCAATATCGAGTCAAAAGCACTTACATCAGGAAATTGGATTTACAATATTTCCGGCAGTAATGCTGTCATAACCGGATATTCAGGCGCAGAAACAGATATAATCTTTCCTTCAACCCTCAATGGGTATAAAGTTACAGAAATTGCGAAATATAGTTTCAAAGAAAACACAGACATAACCTCAATTGTTATTCCTGAAGGATATTATAAAATCGGACGTGGTGCCTTCAGTGATTGTACTTATCTTAAAAAGGCAAGCCTCCCCAGCAGCTTAACCTTGATTGATTGGGAGACATTTTCGGGATGTATAAGATTGGAAACTGTAAGCATTGCAGAAGGTGGCACTGCTGCAGCTACAATAGATGCATATGCGTTTCTGAAATGTACTGCACTAAAAGAAATAACAATTCCGGCAAACTACAGCACAATCAGCTTCGATTCTTTTTCCGGTTGTACAAAGCTTCAGAAAGTTACAATAAAAGAAAATTCTAATACTGCATTTGAAAGAACAATCGGAAGTAATGCTTTTTATAACTGCTCTGCACTTACATCAATTGTTATTCCTGAGGGATTTTACACAATTGGCAGATACGCTTTTGCCAACTGCAATTATCTTAAAACAGTTACCATTCCTAAAACTATGAGAACAATCGATATATATGTGTTCTTTAATTGTATCCGATTGGAATCTGTTACTCTTACAGAAGGTGGTTCTAACAATGCACAAATAGACGGTTATGCCTTCAGCAACTGCACTGCACTTAAAAGCATCACAATCCCATCAAACTATCAAAATATCAACTATGGTGCATTCAGTGGTTGCAGTAAATTATCATCATTAACGATTAAAGAAAATTCCGATAAAAGCATCAAAAGAACTATCAGCAAGAATGCTTTCGAAAAATGCGTAAGTCTTACTTCCGTAATTATACCCGAGGGATTCACGGCTATTGGTCAATATGCTTTTAAGGAATGTACATTACTAAAAACAGTAAAATTCCCCAAAACCATGACATCTATTGGTGATGGTACATTCTATAATTGCACCGCCCTCCAATCTGTAACATTTACCGAGGACGAAAAGACCGCATTAACTATCAACATGAGTGCATTCAGTGGTTGTACGTCACTGAAAAGCATTACCATACCCAAAAATTGTCAAAATATCGGTTCCAGTGCTTTCTCAGGCTGTACAAATCTCCAGACCATTACCATAAACAACAATAACGATGAATATTTCGAGCGTACTTTAAGCGGATACGCTTTCCAAAAATGTTCGTCTCTTCAAACAATAGTTATCCCCGAAGGATTTACGACAATCGGAAAACGGGCATTCTCGTATTGTTCTTCGTTAAAATCAGTAAGCATTCCGTCAACTGTTACACTAATCGGCAGCTGTGCTTTCATTTCCTGCCCTGCACTCGAAACTATAACTTTTAAGGAGGGCGAAATATCTGAACTTACAATTGAAAGTATGACGTTTCAGGATTGCAAAGCACTGAAAAATGTTACTATCCCTGCAGATTGTAAAGAAATTGGTTCCAGTGCATTTAAAGGTTGCACAGCACTCCAGACAGTTATTATAAAAAACAATGACGATGAATATTTCGAACGTTCATTAGGTGCAACTGCTTTCTCCGGTTGTACAAATCTTGCTCAGATCCATATTCCTACAGGTTTCAAATCAATAGGCAACAACTGTTTTTACAACTGCTCATCAAAACTTGTAATTTGCAATACTACAGCTAACTGTACAGCAAAAAATCACGCAGAAACTAATTCTATCACTTTTAAAGTTTGCAACGAAAATCATAATATTGTTCAAGAAACAGACATATATACAATCAATTACTATGCAAACGGCGGTAGTATAGATTCCGAGAAAGCAGATGTTGTTAAAGGCAATTCAACCACACTTCCTACTCCTGTAAAAACTGTAAAAATCAAGTATAATGCAAACGGAGGAAGTGCCGCTCCTTCTTCACAGAGTTTTTCTCTTAACTGTGATGGCTGGGCAACAAGTAGCAGCGCAACAACCGCTGCATATTCATGTGGTTCATCATATACGCCAACAAAAGATATAACGTTTTATGCAGTTTGGCTTAAAACCATGGTAAACCTCACCTCCTCCGTCCCCACAAGAAGCGGATATACATTCCTTGGCTGGTCAAGAAACAGTTCCGCAACATCAGCAAGCTATGAAGCAGGAGAAAAAATTAACATCTCCGAAAACATGACGCTTTATGCGGTATGGAAAGAAAATTCTGCGAGTACAGACAATGGCATAACGGATACTCCTGATGAACCCGGTTCATCTTCAACAATTGATATAGCCGCAATCCTTGTTGCAATCTGGCAGTTCTTCGTTGCAATTTTTAATTTTATTCTCAGCCTTTTCGCTTAAGATATATCAGATTTATTTTATCCCCATATTAAACTAATATAACCGCCCGAGATCCTTCGCTTACGCTCAAGGATGACGGGCGGTTGTTTTTTCACATACTGATAACGTCGACAAGAAACTTCATAAAACTAAAAATACACCCCAACGGTCATTCTTGAACAAAGTGAAGAATCTCGTTGGGGTGTATCGGTTATTTTTTACATCATTATTAAATTTATATTTCAAAAACTCCCGGAAAAAGTTTAAAACTCAAATCGTTCCATTCAGGATTCATCGTTTCTACAATCCGGTTTTTCTTTATTCTGAGTAAACCCTTAAGTTGCTTTTCACGCTCTATTGCATTAAGCGGGTCTGAATATTCTTCAAAATAAACTAATTTATGTATGTGGTATCTCTTTGTAAATCCACCAATAAGTTCATTTTTATGTTCGTATAATCTACGCTGCAAATCATTAGTTACACCTATATACATTACTTTATCACTCTTGTTAGTAAGAATGTAAACGTAGTACATTTAATCTATTTCCTTTCTTTGACAAATAAAATCCCCTGCTTACATTCACGGATTACACATCTGTCTTTCTGCGAGCACACAAAATAACCCACCGTCATCCTTGAGTAATGTTGCAAAAAATTGCATTTTTCTCGTCAGATCCTTCGCTTACGCTCAAGGATGACAGACGAGAAAGGACAAACTCAGAAAAGCAACATTGCGAAGGATCTCGGTGGGTTCAATTTTCTTAAATTATATTTCAGCCTACCAGTGAATAATGTCTGATATTTACCGAAACAAGTTTATCATAGTCTGCGATGTGGATAAACGAACCGTCTTCCATCGGATAAACGGTAAGTCCTTCTGCTTCGTGGTCGCGTCCGCTGACAGTTCTTTCAAAAAGTGTTTCGACCTTACCTGTTTTCACGTCAACAGTCTGCACTTTTTCTGTTGCTGAATCCCTTACGTCATATGACATATACATGATACCGTCGTAAACTTCTGCACCCTGGATTCTGTAGATAGTTTCCGAAAGCATAATTTTATGCGAGAAAGACATATCTTCAAGGTTATACGCTAAAATATAATCTGTTTCGTCAAAAGGCGAAGTGTAAAGATAACCATTTTCAGCATCGACTGCGCAGTAAGGAATTCCGTCAGGAAGAAATTCTGTGCCGAGGTCGTAGTACTCACCCGTATATTCAAGAGTTTCAGCATCGTAAATAAGAATGAGGTTGTATGTATCTGTTTCATCTTCTGTTGCAGCATAAATTTTTCCGTCATAATAGCTGATACCGCCGATATGGTCGCTGCCGTACTTTTCTTTTATTTCTTTCGGGAGAGCGGAGTGAGTATAAATAACTTTGTCAAATTCATCCACTGTCCATTTTGCCATACCTACAAGGTCTACAGCAGCGATTGAACCTGCTGTGTAATAATATTCGCCGTCAGTTGTAATACCCTGACTCATAAGAAGCGCTTCATCAAGAGTGAATTTATCTGTTCTTAAAAGTTCTGCATTGGGAGAACAGCTGATTTCACCTGCATTGATAAGTCCCGAAAGCAACATAATAAACGCAGAAAAAAGTGCCCATCCGGGATAAAGAATTGATTTGATAATTTTCCAAATAAACATAATTCATCCTCCAATATCTGTAAGATATTTTCAGTATAACATTTTTAAAAAGCTTTTGCAATTATTTTAAAAAAAATTCACATTCGCCGTAAAGACAAATGTGAATTTGAAAGTTAAATATTATTCAGCAGCTTTTTCGTCAACCACAAGCTCTTTCAGGCTTGTTGCAAGACCTGCAAGAGATTGGATTTCTGACGGAATAATAATTTTTGTAGCTTTTCCGTCTGCCGCCTTTTCAAAGGCTTCAAGGCTCTTGATTGCAATATATCCTTCACCGGGATTAGATTTATTGATAAGGTCAATAGCCTGTGCATAAGCCTGCTGAACCTTGAGGATAGCTTCAGCTTCACCTTCTGATTCGCGGATTTTAGCTTCCTTGATTGCTTCTGCATTAAGGATTGCTGCTTCTTTTTTAGCTTCAGCTTCAAGAATCTGTGATTCCTTGAGACCTTCCGCAACAAGAACACGGCTCGCTTTTTCACCTTCAGCACGAAGAATTGCTTCACGGCGTTCACGTTCAGCCTTCATCTGTTTTTCCATTGCTTCCTGAATTTCTCTGGGAGGAAGAATGTTTTTAAGCTCAACTCTGTTGATTTTAATACCCCACGGGTCTGTTGCTTCGTCAAGAATTCCTCTGATTTTTGTATTGATTGTATCACGTGAAGTAAGAGTATGGTCAAGCTCAAGCTCACCGATAATATTTCTCAACGTAGTAGCTGTAAGATTTTCGATTGCGGAAATAGGTCTTTCAACACCGTAAGTGTAAAGTTTCGGGTCAGTAATCTGATAGAAAACAACGGTGTCAATCTGCATTGTTACGTTATCTTTTGTAATAACAGGCTGGGGCGGAAAATCTACAACCTGCTCTTTAAGAGATACGATTTTTGCAACTCTCTCAAGAAACGGAATTTTCACATGAAGACCTGTCTGCCATGTTTCGCGGTATGAACCGAGTCTTTCAATAACATATGCCTTTGACTGAGGTACGATTTTAATGTTCAGAACAAGAACAACAAGTGCAAGCACTACCAATCCCAGTAAAAACCAAACAAATTCCATAATTCTGCCAACCTTTCTTAAACATTAGTTTTTGTTTTTATTTTTGATACAATAACTTTTACACCTTCGATTTTTTCAACCTTTACGATTTCGTCAGCTTCAATGACGCTGTCATCTTCACTTCGTGCAGTCCAGGTGATTCCGGCAATTTTAACCTGACCCTGCCCCGCGCGGTTATCGATTTTTTCGCATACAATTGCTTCTTTACCGATGCATCTGTCTGCATTGGTAGGTTCAGTGCGGGCTTCTATCACCTTTTTCACATAGGGTCTTGTAAGCACAAGGACCAGAAGTGAAACAACAACAAAAATCACACACTGCCATACGGTTGTTGCGCCCAAAAGAGAAGCTATCAAAGCCGCCAATGAGCCGACTGCAAACCAGATTGTAAGCAATTGAACAGTTACCGCTTCAACAATTATGAAGACAACCATCAACGCTGCCCATAACCAAACCATTTCAGGCACCTCCTTTTTGCTTTGTAAAATAATATTATCACATACATAATCAAAAATCAATATTTTATAACAAGAATTTTTTGCATATTTTACGTAAAGAAACCCTATAATTATTTTAGGGTAGTGCAAACAATCCGCATACGCCAAAAAGTTAATCTTTTTACGTCTTTTCGGCGTTTCGTGTTTGAAAGGCTGACGGATTTGCGAGTATTTCAACAAAGGGTCAGCGGAAATCAACCTGCAAAAAACGTGTTCGGATTATTCGCACTACCCTGAGGAAAGGATTGATAAATTTATGTGCGGAATAATCGGATACACAGGCAACAATCAGGCCATGCCCGTAATTATAAAAGGGCTTAAAACGCTCGAATACAGAGGCTATGATTCATCAGGTATTGCTCTTTCAGACCATAAAAATTTTTCTGTTTTTAAAAGTGAAGGCAAACTTGAAAATTTAATTGAAAAAACAAAAAATCTGAACAACTTGTCTGAAACCGGAATCGGGCACACCAGATGGGCAACTCACGGAAAAACAAACGAGACAAACGCTCATCCTCACACCTCGGAAGACGGCATGTTTACCGTTGTACACAACGGGATAATAGAAAACGCAGAAATTATAAAAGAGGCTCTTGAAAGCAAAGGATACAGATTTATTTCCGATACAGATACAGAAGTAATTCCACAGCTTTTGTCATACCATTACGACGGAAATGTGCCTGAAGCTATGAGAAAAACTTTTTCAAGCCTTGACGGCTCTTTTGCGGTGGCAATACTTTGCAGAAATGAACCCGGCACCATTTATGCCGCCAAAAGGCAGAGTCCCCTTGTTGTGGGAAAAGGTGAAAACGAAAATCTGCTTGCATCCGATATATGTGCACTTTCAGAACACGCCGAGGTTTTTTCGTATCTGGAGGACGGTGAATTTGCTGTTATCAGAAAAGACAGTATAAATTTTTTTGATTCATCTCTGAAGCCCATTGAAAAAAGCTTTAAAAAAATCACAACCGAATCATCTGATAACAGCAAGGGAAATTTTGAACATTACATGCTCAAAGAAATTTTTCAACAACCTGAAAAAATCAGAAATCTCCTGAAAGACAAAATAAAGAATAAGAAAATTTTTCTTAACGAAATTGCAGAATTATCTCTTGACATCACAAAAGCAGAAAGGCTTTATATAGTCGCCTGCGGCTCCGCATATCATGCGGCATTAGCAGGCAAATTCGCAATAGAAGAAATGTGCAGAATTCCCGTTGAAGTTGATGTTGCTTCAGAATTCAGATACAGAAACCCTCCCGTAAGCTGCAACACTCCCGTAATTATTATATCCCAGAGCGGAGAAACAGCCGATTCAATTGCAGCTTTGCGTTTAGCCAACAGCAGAGGAGCAATTGTGATAGGAATTGTGAATGTTCTGCCAAGCACAATTGCCAACGAAAGCGATTACGTAATTGCAACAAAGGCAGGTCGTGAAATTGCAGTAGCCACAACAAAAGGTTACTCGACACAAGTTGCCGCACTATACATGCTGGCACTTCATATCGCAGGCATAAAGAAAACTCTTACTGATAAACAACTTGAGTTTTTCACAAACGAGCTTATTGAAATCCCTGAAAAAATCGAAAAAATTCTTTCCGATTCCGATACAATAGAAAACATTTCCGAAAAATATAAAGAAAAGAAAGAACTGTTCTTTATAGGCAGAAACACAGACTTCGCTGCTGCGGCAGAAGCATCTCTGAAGCTCAAAGAAATAAGCTATATAAATTCCTCCGCTTTTGCGGCAGGAGAGCTTAAGCACGGAACAATTGCACTAATCGAAAACAACACGCCTGTTGTAGCATTATGCTCAAACAAACAGTTGCTGAAAAAAACGCTGAGCAATATTGAAGAAGCATTTTCAAGGGGAGCAGATATTCTTTGTGTATGCAAGGATAAAACGTTCTGCAATAAAAACTACAAAACAATCATAATACCTGATTGTACAGATATTTTCACTCCGCTTTTAGAAATTATTCCTATGCAATTATTTGCATATTACGTCGCAAAAAAACGCGGATGTGATATAGACATGCCGAAAAATCTTGCAAAATCAGTTACTGTGGAATAAAAAAATCAGAGAGAACTTTCGCCGGGTTCTCTCTGTTTTTTTATCTTCTGAAATATACTTCACCGCAAGTAAGTTCTTCTCTGCCGTAAGTAAGAAGTTCGCTTACAGTAACTAACTGATAGCCGCTCTGAATAAGTGAAGGAATTACACTTTCCATTGCATCTACCGTAGTTTTATGTAAATCGTGGCAGAGAATTATATCGCCGTTTCTTACATTACTCATAGTTTTGCTATAAACTGCAGTTGCATTTCTTGACTCCCAGTCTCTTGTGTCAAGTGACCACATAATAAGAGATATGCCCTGACTTGCTGCAATATTTTTTACGTTTTCATTATGCGCACCATAAGGCGGACGTGCAAGCGGTGCATCTACACCCGTAGCTTTTTTTATTGCAGCGCGTGTATCTGCAAGCTCGGAAATAATTACTTCATCACTTGAAGTCGACAGATTTGCATGTGACCATGTATGGCTTGCAAGTTCGTTTCCGTTAGCTACCATTTTCTGAAGCAAAGCTTCATTACCTTTTATATATTTACCGACAACGAAGAATGTTGCCCTTGCACCGTTTCTTTCAAGAATATTAAGAAGGCGCCCCGTATTTGCACTCGGACCATCATCAAACGTAAGTGCAATCATGGGTTTTGAAGGGTCAATATGGTCACAGTTTACGGGTGTTCTGTCAAGCTTTGCTTTTGGTGCGAGAGTTGTAACTTCGTTTCCGTTTTCATCAGTTATCGATTCGGGTTCAGTTTCTTTTTCAGTAATTTTTTCAGTTGTCTGCTTTTCTGTCTGCTCCTGAACAGTTGTTTTTTCAGCTTCAGTTGTTTCTTTCGGCGACTCGCCTTCTGCAGAACAACCGCCCATAAAAGTTACCATAAGTAATGTTGCGACAATTAAATACAGAATTCTTTTCATTTTTATCTCCCCTTTATTATCGACTCAACATATTTACACAATATAACATATAATAACATTTTTCTGCGTTTTTTTCAATATGAAAATTAAAATATTTTTATTGATAAGCAAACATCTGTGTGTTATACTTTTTAAAAGAGGTGTTCAGTCATGAAATATAATATTGAAAAAATCAAACTCAATTATGAAAATAAAGATTATTGGGAGCCTTTTGGCGAGGAGCTTCTGAATGAATTCAGGCAGGCTTCAGACGAAGGTCTTGATGTTGAAAAATACAAAGAGCTTTTTGAAGCTGTTGCAAAATTACCCGCAGGAGAAACAAAGAAAAAAATGGGCGATGTGCTTTACGAAGCCGTTATGAATGCCGATATCCGCACCGGATACAAATACACAGAGCCGTCTTCTCTCGATGAAATCAGAGCATTACGCAAAGAATATAAATTTGAAAAGAACACACCTGACAGAGAAACTCTTGAAAAGAAAATTCACGGTGCATGGATGGGAAGAGTATGCGGATGCCTTTTAGGAAAAGCTGTTGAAGGAATCAGATCGGAAGATATGAAAATTCTTCTTGAAGGCACAGGAAACACACCTATGAACCGTTACATAAGCAAATCAGAAATCACAGATGAAATATATGAAAATTGCACTTTCAATCTGAAAAATAAATGCTTTGCTGATATCACATGCGGTATGCCTGTAGATGATGACACAAACTATATGGTTCTGTATCAGAGAATAATCGAAGAATATTCAAAAGATTTCACCCCGTCAGATGTTGCTAAAGCCTGGAAAAAGTATCAGCCGATTGAAAATTATTTCACTGCGGAAAGAATTGCATTTATTAACTTTGTCAACGGATATGAACCGCCTTATTCTGCTGTTTATAAAAATCCCTGCCGCGAATGGATAGGCGCACAGATAAGAGGAGACTACTTCGGATACATCAATCCCGGCGAGCCCGAAAAAGCCGCTGAAATGGCTTTCAGAGACGCTTGTATTTCCCACGTTAAAAACGGAATTTACGGAGAAATGTTTGCCTCTGCCATGATAGCTGCAGCAGCAGTGACTGACAGCATTGAAGATATTATTCTTGCGGGGCTCGGCGAAATACCGCACACCTCAAGGCTTTACGATTCAATAAATTCAGTGCTTGACGATTACAGAAACGGTATTGATTCAGATAAGGTTTTCAAACGAATTCACGAAGAATACGACGAGCACACAGGCTATGGTTGGTGCCACACCATTCCTAACGCGATGATTGTTACCGCTGCACTCCTTTACGGTAACGGCGATTTCGCCAAATCAATCTGTATGGCTGTTGAAGCCTGCTTTGATACTGACTGCAACGGTGCTACAGTCGGCTCGGTTCTCGGCATGCGAAACACAATTGATGCAATAGGCGAAGAATGGACAAAGCCTGTTAATGACACAATTTACACATCTGTTTCAGGTTTTGAAAAAGTTAAAATTTCCGACTGTGTAAAACTCAATATGAAGCATATTGATTAAATAAAAAGCTCCCGATAAAATCGGGAGCTTCAGACTGTCGATAAACCCGCATAAGCATATATGCGGATATTTAATATATAAAAACTCGTCAATAAACACAACTGAAAAGTAATAGAAAAGTGGGTGATACATCGAATATCACCCACTTTTTTGCATATATTTGTCATTT
>JAGBHV010000030.1 GCA_017935325.1 Clostridia bacterium | reverse complement strand
GCCGTCAAGATGTGACTTGATAAGCAGGAATTTCACAGAAGTTTTCGTTTTATGAAAAGACAGGGTTTTTACATTTTCACCCAAATTTTCATATTCCGCTTTCGGCATTTCATAAAGGGAAATTTCAATACCTTTTTCTCTTAACTTACCAAGTTTATCGGGTTCAAGTTCGCCCCAATCTGAAAGCCTGTCAAGTTCAGCAGTGAGAGAAAGCTTTTGAGATGAACATAATTTTTTTTCTTCCTCAAGAGCCACAATTTCCTCTGCAACGGATATTGCTTTGCGGATATCTGAGTTTTCTTGTTTTATCTTTTTGCTCTTCTTTCCTGATATGCTGAAAAGTGCACTTTCAAGCAGGGAAACTCTTTCTTTCAGTTCTTCAAGTTTTTCACCCGAACCCTGGGCTGATTCAATGTGAAGAATTCCCAACTTGCGTAGTTTTTTCAAAGTTTCTGATTTCTTATCTCCCATAATTATGAGAGAAACTTTTTTCAAAGGCACTATCATAACGAATACACCTCCGTTTGGGAAGACATTTCGTTTCTTAATGCTATTTTACGTTTTGAGATTTTTGAACGGACAACGGCACTTACTTGTTGGTCCGCCATATAAATTGCTATTTTTTTGATGTTTTCCTCTGTTTCGGGGATTTTTACCTTTTCGAACAAGTTAACTCTCTGGGAGGTTACCCGAAGTTCTTCTTCAAGAAGCTTTATCTGTTCATCCAACACCTCAGCTTCAAGGTCAAGTGACATAGCCTTTTCCATGTGGTTTGCGGCAATATCAACCCAGAGGGGAGTTTCGTATAAATCATAATCTCCTCGGGAAAAATCCGCACCTTCATATACGGGAATTGTAACACCTGCAATGTTGCCCACACCTTTTCTGATATTTCTCACGGTAATTATTCCGTCGGGAAAGGCATCTTTTTCGCTGAAAACGGCAATCCAGGAGCTGAAGCCTTTTTCAAGGTTTTCTCTGTCTTTTCTTACCGCCTGAGCTTTCGCCTCGATGGTGCGTATTTCGGCCTGAAGTTGTTGCTTTTTCAGTGTCAGAGTAGGCAAATATCTCCGATACATTTTAAGGGCATCCTTCTGTATCTTTAACTCATTTTTAGTCAGTTTGATTTTTGCCACTTTAATCCTCCTTACTTAACTTTCCAGAATTCGTCTGTAAGGTCGGATTTAATACCGGTTTCATCTTTTTCAAAACATTCTGCAAGAATTTCCCAGCCAAGGTCAAGTGCTTCTTCGAGAGTGAGATTAACTGACAAATCCATAAGTTTGTTTTCAAAAAGCTGGCCGTATTTCAATAATTTTTCATCCCAGCGGTTCATGGAAAAGCCCATGTTTTTCTTTTCCAATGTTTCTTTATAGGATGAATATAATCTGATCATAGAGTCCATAAGAATACGGTGGTCCTTACGGGTTTTACTGTTGACATTCTGCTTGAGTCGTGAAAGTGAACCGAAGGGCTCAATTCTTCCGCCCTTGAGATAATACTGACCTTCTGTGATATATCCTGTATTATCAGGCACGGGATGTGTTACATCGTCGCCGGGCATTGTTGTAACTGCAAGAACAGTAACAGAGCCTGAATCATTGAAGTCAACAGCCTTTTCATAACGGGATGCAAGTTGTGAATAAAGGTCTCCGGGATAACCACGGTTTGAGGGAACTTGTTCCTGAGTGATGGCAATTTCTTTCATCGCATCAGCAAAGTTTGTCATATCTGTGAGAAGAACAAGAACGTCCTTGTCCTGTAAAGCAAACTGCTCTGCAACTGCAAGTGCCATGTCGGGAATCATCATACATTCAACTGTGGGGTCAGATGCCGTATGAATAAACATAACCGTTTTACTTAAAGCACCGCCGTTTGAAAGTTCCTCTTTGAAGTAGAGGAAGTCGTCATATTTAAGACCCATACCGCCAAGAACGATAACATCCGCTTCAGCCTGCAAAGCGATTCTCGCAAGAAGCTGGTTGTAGGGTTCGCCTGAAATTGAGAAAATGGGAAGTTTCTGCGAAACAACAAGAGTATTGAACATATCAATCATGGGGATGTTTGTTCTCATCATTCTGTTTGCAAGAATACGCTTTGTGGGATTAACTGACGGACCGCCGATAGGTTTCATGTTGTCTGTAAGTGCAGGGCCCTTATCTCTCGGTTCGCCTGAACCGTTGAAGATTCTGCCGAGCAGGTCTTCGCTGAATGAAACACGCATTTCGTGTCCGAGGAAACGAACTTCATCACCTGTCGAAACACCCTGACCACCTGCAAAAACCTGAAGTGAAACTGTGTCACCGTCAATTTTATTTACCTGAGCGAGAGATTTACCGAAACGGGTAGTAATCTGTGCTAATTCGTTATAACGTACGTCCTGTGCTTTTACAGTAATAACGTTACCTGTGATTGATTCGATTCTGTTAAAAACTTTATTCATTCTCACTCACCACCCTTTAACAAAAGCTCTGCTTGTCTGTTTATTTTACCTTGTCTTTCATTATACAATGCATCAATTTCATTTTCAGCATTTCTGAATGCATCACTTTCAAATTCTGTATAGTTCCAGTCTATGAATTTCTGACGCAAACGGTTGAAAAAACTTCTTGCGTCATCCTTGTTGTCAAGTGAATATTCACTGCCGAGAACATATACCAGTTTATCTGTAACATAACGCTGACGGGCTGTTGTGCAGTTAGCCTCAATGGGGTCAAAGGAGTTCTGTTGTAAATAAACAGCGTCAAGCATTTCTACTTTAAGGTAGATAACATAGTCTGAAATAGTTGTACCTTCTTCGCCCACAACTTTCATCATCGATCCGATTTCGTCACCGTGGAGAAGAATATTTTTTAAGAAGCCTGATTTTGCCGGGTCTGTGACTGTTTTATATTTTGACCAGGAAATAAGGGGGTCAATTGCAGGATATTTTCTTGCATCTGAACGTTCACGTGAAAGACCGTGGAAAGCACCCACAACCTTAAGAGTTGCCTGAGTAACAGGCTCTTCAAAGTTACCGCCTGCAGGGGAAACTGTACCGCCGATTGTAACTGAGCCTTTGCTTCCGTCAGGAAGAAGTACACAACCTGCTCTTTCATAGAAAGCAGCGATATATGATTCAAGATATGCAGGGAAAGCTTCTTCACCGGGGATTTCTTCAAGTCTGCCTGACATTTCACGCATTGCCTGTGCCCAACGTGACGTGGAATCAGCAAGCATTAAAACGTTGAGACCCATCTGTCTGTAATACTCGGCAAGTGTTACTGCTGTGTAAACCGAGGCTTCACGGGAAGCAACGGGCATTGAAGAAGTATTACACACAATAATTGTTCTTTCCATAAGAGAACGTCCTGTTCTGGGGTCTGTAAGTTCAGGGAACTCTGTAAGAGTTTCAACAACTTCACCTGCACGTTCACCGCAGGCTGCGATGATAACTATGTCTACGTCTGCGTACTTTGAAGTTGTGTGCTGTAAAACTGTTTTGCCTGCACCGAAAGGACCGGGAGTGCAATAAGTTCCGCCCTTTGCAACAGGGAAGAAAGAGTCAATAAGACGTACCTTTGTTTCCATTGTTTCTGTGGGTGCAAGTCGTTCGCTATAGCATTTGACAGCACGTTTTACAGGCCATTTAAAAGCCATTGAAACGGGAATTTCTCTGCCTCTTTCGTCAGAGAGCACGGCAATTGTTTCGTTTATTGTATATTCGCCTTTATCTGCAATTGATTTAAGTGTATAATTGCCGAGCAGATAGAACGGTACGAAAATTTTATGTGTGAACGGACCTTCGGGAACTGTACCTAAATATTCACCGGCACGTAGGTTATCACCGATTTTTGCTGTGGGAGTAAACTCCCATTTCTTTTCAGCGTCAAGTCCGTCAGCGTAGTTACCTCTTTCAAGGAACCAACCGGCTTGTTCTGCCAATATGGGCAGAGGATTCTGCAGTCCGTCATAAATCTGTCCCAGAAGTCCGGGGCCTAACTGTGCAGAGAGCATTTCGCCTGTGAAGTCAACATCGTCACCGCATTTAATGCCACCTGTCATCTCATAAACCTGAATTTGTGCGATGTTTCCGCGGATACGGATAACCTCGCTTTTGAGTTTTATATTGTCAACATTAACGTAGCAGATTTCGTTCATAGAAACGTTGCCTTCAAACCTTACTGATACAAGGTTGCCGTTAATGCTCACTACTTTACCTTTGTTTTCGGTCATTACATAACCTCCGTTTTATTTCCATCCATAATGGAATTGTAAATATTTCTGTATGCTTTTTCTCCGCTTGATTTATCGAAATTTCTTATACGTTCAATGATTTTCAATTTAAGCCCGTAATAAAACACAAATTCTTCCGAAAAAGAGTCCATAGGTCTGAGTGTTTCAAGAAAATCAAGACGATAGTTGTTCAGAAATTTTTCTGCTTCCATAGGATTTTCAATTTCTATTGCAGTGTGTACTGCCTGAAGAAGTGCAGGAGAAAGAGAACTGTTCTCTGTGTCAAAAGATTTGTCCATTTTATCAGCCCGGAGTTTTCCGAGAGTAAAGCGAAGATTTCTTTCGCCCTCGTTCCATTTTTCAATGAGAGCTGATGTTGATTTTTCAGGAGTTCTTGGAGGAATAAGAGATAATTTTCCCAATTCGCTTTGAGATTTTTTTGAAAGAAATCGCTGACAAATCTCCATAAATCTTTCTTCTGTAATCGGCAGCGGAGTGTTTTCGGAAATTCCGTCAAGTGACGGCAATTGAGAAATCAGATAATATTCTGCCATAATTATTCAGCCTCTTTCAGAAGTGCAGTAACTTTGGGACTGAGATAGTTTGAAAGCATATCTGTAACAGCCTCAGCGGAATAATCGTAATAAACTGTTCCGTTATCTGTTGCTATACGGAAACCGCCGTCAAAATTATCATTTGCTCTGAGTGTAACACCGCCAAGCATTTTTGTTTTGAGCTCTGCAAGGAGTGCATTTTCAAACTTTGCCAGGTCATTGCTGTTAAGAATTACAGAAAGTTCTTCTACTTCGGGTTTGTCCGACCAACATTCAACGGCATTAATAATAAGTTTTGCAAAATCATCTGATGAATAAACTGCGTTTACATTGTTGCCAACAATCGCCTTAAGTTCTCTCGTGACACTTTCTCTGAATGAGATAAGAAGGTTACGACCTGCCTGACGGATTGCATCTTCACCTGATTTTACAATTTTTTCGTTTTCATTTTTGGCGTTGGCAATAATTTTATCTGCCTGAGCCTGTGCATCGGATATGATTTTTTCAGCATCTGCTTTAGCTGTTTCGAGTATTGCGGCAGCCTGAGCTTCAGCGGTTTCAACACCGTCTTTTTTTATTTGATCAATAAGCTCCTGAAGTTGAATTTCCATTTAATGTTCTCCTTTTCAGTCGATTTTCATTATAGTAATACGTTTTTGCCATAAAAAAACAAAAAGGAACCAACATCCTCTGCAGACAGCTGGTTCCAAAGTTCAAATTTTTTTCACATTATATAACAGTATTGGTCAACTTGTCAAGATTATTAACAGAAATTTTAAAAGTATTTTTTAGATTAGTGTAAATTCGTTCTCACATTGAAATAACTATAAATTATTTCTCGTGATTGTGCTTCTGCATAGAGCATATCCACTCCAACAGTTTTTCCTCTTCCAGCTTCTCAGATATACCTTCTGCAGTTTTCTTCCGATACACAGTCGTATCAAAAATCTTTTGCGCCTGAGCATCAACATCTGCGAAATACTATTTTTTCTTTAGACACTTCTCTAAAACTATTAATTGCCAATGCTTTTTTACTGCTTCCTCTGACATTATTTTTTTGACATTTTATTTATCCCTTTCAATTTACACACATTTTTTCAACAAGCCCCATGCACCTGCAATGAGTGCAACGGGTATCAGCAGGAAGAACCCGCCTGCAAATATTAAACCTACAATAAATACGGGTACAGCTAAAATCATCATAATCGTTGCAACTATTTTTGCTGCACCCCATGTGATTCTGAATGCTAAACCGATTGCTTTTATCAGCAACCATATAGCAAGAATAGAAATTAATATTTCAATCAATGTTTTATCCTCCTATAACATCATTTGTTATCTTAATCAGTATGTTTTTTCTTATCTATTAATCGAACTATCCTGCTGTCAATATAAACATCAGGGTTATGTTCTTTCACTAAATCACAAAGCTTTTCGCACAGTTCAATATAATTATTGAAACAAAAAGATATCGGAACCGAGTATTCAAAACCTTTAGCGTTGACCTTTATTTTCCAGACACCGATTACAGGCAGATGTGATGACTCTATGCTCGTAATGTTTTCATATCTGAAAACAGGTGACATAACTTTTCCGGCTTTGGCAATTCTGAAAGAATTAAATTTTACACTCTCATCCAGAAACTCAACATACCTTTTCAGATATTCATTTATAGAACCGACAAACATAAATAAAGATACACACGGTAATGCAATCAGGAACATTTTTCCGATATCATTATATAACTCTTCCGAGAAATATATCCATAGCATTAAATACTCCAACACTAATCCGAACACGCATAAAACAGTGAACCATATTTTACTATATTTATATCTCATATAATCAACCTCCCGATTTTAGAAACAAATTACTTTTCATCTTTATCTTTCTTACCGAAACCACACATGATTTTGTTTTCGTTAACTATCTCAACCCCGATGTTTTTAGCATATTCGGGATTTTTTGCTATTTTCTCCGATAGCCTGATGGCTAACTGTCTCTGTCTTGGTGACATATCGGTCACTCCTTTGTGTTTTTCTTTGTGACTATATGATACCTTGTTCTCAAAAAAATCTGAATAACACAATGTGCAGAAAACGCAGTGAGAATTTGCACTTATTGTCAATTTCTGCTTCTGAACAGAAAAATGGTGCCGGAACCTAAGTTCTGACACCATAATTTTTTATTGACCTTTTATTTCGTTGTATTTATCCATGTTGATTTTTTCATCAGCCAACATCTGCTCAACCCACAACTGCAAAGTTTCAACAGTGATTGAAATTCTCTCAAGCTCGTTCTGAATAAAAACAAAATCCTTGATTTCATCATCGTCAATGACTCCGTCAGCTGTAATTTCAATAAGTCTTTCCTGACTCTTTTTCATAGAATTAAGTGAAGAAAGCATCTCAAGAACAATCTGAGTTAAATCCTTTACTTTTATTTCCGGAACATATTCATGACCGATTTCACACTCTTTTGAACAATAATGATTGCAAAGTGTAGGCTCTTTATATATTCTTGAAAGCAGAAGCACCTCTTCAGGAGTGATAGGGAATTTTCCGTTTTCTATTCTTTCAAGGCGTTCAGGGGTAATAGGGTTATCTTGCAAAGAAGCCTCATCACATACCTCATCCCTTGTCATATTATGTTTTTTTCGGATCTCCTTGTAAATCGTATCTGCCATATCAAATTTCCTCCATATCTTACTCCTCGATAATAGTTATTATATCATATAACAATAATTTTCTCAACTGCAAAAACGCATCCGAAAACCTCGCGAAAATTGCAGACTCTTTTCTGAACAGAAAGATATTTGTTCAGAAAGGAGTTATTTTTATGATAAACACAAATTTCCGTAGAACAGTTTATCAGAAATCAATCATTTAATTTATTGAATTGCAAAACTTGTTTTCATTTGCGTAAGATGATATAATGCTGATATAAAACTACGGGAGGTCGGAGTTATATGAAAAAAATAAAAAACAGACTTATAACAAGTGCACTGTGTTTTACTTTGTGCTGTGTTATTTTCTTTGGCAGTTTTCCATTGAATTGCTTTACACAAAGCGGGGCAATATTTGAACCTCTCGTATACCCTGAAGAAGCAATTACGGAATTTAAGGAAGAAAAACTCGGCAGAGTGTCAACAGGTCCTGATTATATTTCCAACCGCGGATACGATGAAAACGGACTTTATATGTCACCTTATTGGAGTTGTGAAATTTCAGAAAAAGATGTGCCCGTATATGCGGTAATGAGTTACAATGAAGATATAAACAGAGGTGTTCTTCAATCGGTTGTTACGGTTTTCGTAAAAGATTTTTCTGACGGAATCTACATTACCCTTACCTCAGAAAAGTCCCGGGTTAATTCAGCAGTTATTCTGCCTGAAAAACTCGGTGTTCGCCCCTCTTGTAAAGATAACACGGTTTTCTTTACAGTAAACAAAGCAGGCGCATACACCTGCCTGATAAACGGTGATTCACTTGACGATGCCGTTACTGTATTTGTTAAAGAATATACTGACGAAAACGCTGAAATTGAAAGTTACATTAACCGCTACGGTGAAGACAGAGTGAAAATTTACCCTGCAGGCTTTTATGAAACAGAATACATCGACACAACTGATTATGATGTGATTTATTTTTGCAGAGGTTCATATATTTCCGCAAAACATATTTACGATGTTCGCAGTGACAAAGAAGCGGCAGCCTTACCTTACAGAAATATTTTTCTTGATATAGTTTCAAAAGACGGATTTATAATTGACGGCGCGGGAACTATAGATTTCAACCGCCTTGACCGTAACGAATGTTCACTTATGAGCGTGGCAGACTGCAAAAACTGTTCTTTCTCAGGGCTTACATTTATCAATCCCCCTGTATGGACGGTTACTGTACACTCCACTTCGGAAACCGCAATAAACAATTTCACAATTTTCGGCTATCGTACAAACAGCGACGGCATAAACATCTGCGGTTGTAAAAATATGAAAATCACAAACTGCTTTGCACGTAACGGCGACGATTGCTACAGCGTGAAAACATTGAACACCGATTCCACAGCTGAAAACATTATATTTGAAAATTGTATCGGTTGGAGTAACAAATGCCGTTGCTTCGGCATAACGGGAGAAGTTTATGCATCTGTTAAAAACATAACTTTCAGAAACTGCGATGTTCTTTACAGAAACGCAGACTGGGATAACAACAAGGTTTCCTCACTTGCTGTTGCAGTTGAAATGGGCGGTGCATCTGTAGAAACTGTCCTGTTTGAAGACATCAGCATATACCGCGATGACGGCAGGGCATTCTATTGCACAATAAACAACGATATTGAAAATTGCAGATTAAGCGGAATCGTTTTCAGAAATATTTCTTACAATTCTTCCGTAAAATCTAAAATTGCAACACGTCAGAGTTACAACGGCTTTGAAGAAAAATTCAATTCTTTTATCTACAGGGTACTGCGATTTTTCTTCCCGAAATATGAAGACAGTTTCAGCCACCTTATCCCCGGTAATAACGATATTGAAATCAGACTTGAAAACGTTGTTGCCAACGGCAGAAAACTTAACCCTTTCAATATGGTATTCAACATTGAAACAAAAGGAAACGAAAACATATCGTTTTAATTTCTGCCGTTACAAGTAACCCATCCAAAGGATTTGATAAATTATGATTAACGCTAATGAATATGGCTTTTTGCCCGAAAACAATCCGCATAAAAACTCCCGTGCTTTGCAGAAAGCCATTGAAAACGGCGGAGAAATTCAGATTACTCTGCCGGGTGTTTATAGAATTTCCGAGCAGATTGAAATCGGAAACAACACAAAGCTTGTATTTTGCGAGGGTGTAACTCTTATGCGCGAAGCAAGTGTAAGCGGAATTAACGGAAACGCTTTCATAAACAAAGGTGCAGTCATCGGCGAATACAACCGTAACATTGAAATTATCGGTTTACACCTTGAATGTAACGGTGTTGAAAGTGACGATTTCGGTGTAAACAGCCGTATTGCAGGGTTACGTGCACAAGTCGGAATGATTCATGTTGATAACCTGAAAATTGAGAATTTTGAATGTCACGGTCTGCTTGAAAAAGATTATGCCATTCAGGTAAGTGCATTTAAAAACATTCATCTTGAAAATTTATATATAACGGGAAATAAAGACGGTGTTCACCTTGGCTGGGGCGACGGCTTTGTTATAAAAAACGGCAGATTCCGCACATTCGATGATCCCATAGCCCTCAACGCTTTTGACTACGCAACATCCAACACACATGTGGGTTGGATTGAAAACGGAATAATCGAAAACTGCGTTGACCTTGACGACAAATCAACAACAGGCTTTTTCTGCAGGATTCTTGGCGGTGCATGGTGCAGATGGCAAAAAGGAATGCAGGTGCAACACTCCGACACCGTAGCAGTCAGCGGAAAAACATACCGCGTGCTGATGAATCCGAAAGACGGAAAGTTTTACACTTCTCTTACTCCACCTTGCCACGAAAAAGGAATTAAAGAATATGACGGTATAAATTGGGTTAAAGTACGCGATACGGAAGAAAAAGACTGCGGATGCCGTAACATAACAATACGTAACTGCAGTTTGCAGAAAAAGCGTAGCACAGGAATTGCCGTAAGCCTTAATTACGACACATATGCAAGAAGTTACTACCCCGGTTGCGTGTGTATTCCACAAAGCAATATAACACTTGAAAATATCGTTCTTGAAAATGATGTTGATATTCTGTTTCATTCCACTTATCCCACTGAAAATTTAACACTTAAAAATATAGATTTTAAAAATTCACAGCTTCGTTTTGATGCAGTTACTGAAGCGGAAGGGATAATTTATCCCGAAGTTGAGATAAAAACAGAGAATGTTATTTTCAGCGAAAACACAATACAAGCAAGCCCGAAACATCCCATAAAAATCTGTTAATGAGGTGATATTATGAGAAAAGAAATTGATATAAACAATTGGGACCGAAAAGAGCATTTTGAATTTTATTCAAAAATTGCAACACCCCATTACTGCGTAGCATTCAATATTGATATAACAAAGCTTCTTGAGTTTACAAGAAAAAATAAAATATCTTTTTATTATTCACTCATCTATTTATGCACTGAGTCAATAAACGAAATTGATGAGTTTTTACTGGAAACCGAAGATAACAAGGTTTTCAGAATTGACCGCCGTGTACCTTGTTTTACAGACCTTAAAAAAGGTGCAACAAGCTTTCATATGGTTTCACTGCCTTGTGACGGAAGCATAATTGAATTTGCAACCAATGCCCGTAAAGAAAGCGAAAACAACCCTTTGTCTGTATATTCTCTCGGCGGATTAAGAGAATCGCAGATTGTTTTTTCATGTATTCCCTGGGCAGACATCACAATGTGCTCAAATGAGCGTGATTACACAGACCCTGATTTAAAAGATGACACTGCCCCTATTCTTGTTTGGGGAAAATATACAGAACAAAACGGAAGATACATAATCAATATGACTCTTGACGTTAATCATCGTTTCATTGACGGATACTTTGTCGGTCAGTTTGTACAGAAACTTGAAGAAAAAATCGCACAATTAAACTAAGCAAATCTATTAACTCAAACTGAAAATTATTTTAGCAGGAGGATAAAATATGAGTCTCAGTATGTTACATTGTGAAGGCGAAAAAATTATCAACGCTGAAGGAAAGCAAGTATTTTTGCGCGGTACAAATCTTGGCGGATGGTTGCTTGATGAATTATGGCAGGGATTTTTCAAGGGCGGAGAAGCTCAATGGGATATTGTAACTACCCTTGAAAACCGTTTTGGCAAGAAGGAAGCCGAAAGACTTATAAAAATCCGCGAAGACAATTATATCACCGAATACGACCTTGACTATCTGCAGTCACTTGGTTTCACCTGCGTGCGTGTACCTTTCTGGTACCGCAATTTTCAGACAGACGATTGCGGCACATTCAAGCGCAAAGGAAACGGTGAAATTGATTTTTCACGCCTTGATTGGGTTGTTGAAGAATGCGGAAAAAGAGGAATGTATGTTATTCTTGATATGCACGGAGTGCCCGGTCATCAGAGCATTGCACACCACTGCTGCCGCGTAAACCATTGCAGACTTTATGACGAAACTGAAGAGGGTGCTTATTTCCGCAAGCTGGCCTGTGAATTGTGGAGTGAAATTGCCCGTCATTTTGCAGGTAACGGGACAGTTGCTGCATATGACCTGATGAATGAGCCTATGTGCGATTACGAAGGTGAAGACAAAGTCAACAGCAAGTATCATGACGTTTACTCTTTGCTTTATGATGCAGTCAGAGCAAATGACCCTGACCATATCATAACTCTTGAAGCAATCTGGACACCTGATGACATTCCCCATCCTGAAGAACGGGGATGGGAAAATGTGATGTATCAGTATCACCTTTATGACGATTCCGACGAAAGCTTCAGGGAAGTTACACAGCACCATGCAAGCAAAAAATTCAATGTACCTGTGCTTGTGGGTGAATTTTCTCCTTGCCGCGGAACTGCCTCATGGGAATACATACTGAAGCTTTTCAATGAATGCTCATATAACTGGCAGACATGGACCTACAAAGGACACTGTGCCATAGGAACAACAAGCCAATGGTTTATGATGGGCTCAGACGACGAAGACAATGTTGTTGATATAAATAACGACTCAGTTGCAGAAATTGAACGCAAATGGTCATCTGTCAGAACAGAAAATTGTTGTAAACCAATGAATGACCATGCTTTGCTTTCCGAATATGCAAAATTATAGAAGCAGGTGTTTTTTATGAATTATCTTAAATACGTAAACATAAAACAGGGGTCAGCATCCCTTCACAGATTTTCACAAGGCAACACTCTGCCCCTTGTGCAGAAGCCTTTCGGTTTTGCAGCATTCAGCCTGCAGACAGAAACCTCCCGCGGAAGCTGGTATTACCACCCGGGTGACCGTTCTGTTGAAGGCATAAGACTTACACGTCAGCCAAGCCCCTGGATCAGTGACCACAGTGCTTTCACAATGATGCCCCAGACAGAAAAGCCTTATGTTGATTTTGAAGACTGCTGGTCAGGATATGACCCTGAAAAGGCAATTCTTCAGCCGCATTATCTTAAATGCTATCTTAAAAGACCCTTCTGTGATTTTGAACTTACTCCTACAGAATACGGTGCCTGTGTAAGATTAAGTTTCAAAAAAGATTTTGACCGTTTCCTTTCTGTTCTGCCTGTAAAATATAACTGCGAATATGAGTTTGACAAGGAAACTAACCGCCTTTATTGCTGGACAGACTGCAACCGCGGCAAAAAAAGCCACGACAAAGGCACACTGAAGGGTTATTACGTTTTTCAATTTGACGAAGATTCCGTTGATGTTGACGGAATTCTTACAGGAAGCAGAGATACCTGCGAAACTGAACACAGTCTTCACATCAAAGGCGAAGGCACAGGTATACATATTGCTCTCAGGAAGAAGGATGTTACATTCACCGTTGCAACATCTTTCATAAGCTACGAGCAGGCTGTGAGAAATCTTAAACACGATTCTGTCTACAGCAGTTTTGAAGAATTAAAAGCAGAAAACGAGCGTATATGGAATGATTACCTCAGCAAGATTGAAATTGATGCTGACGAAGACACAATGAAAACTTTCTACAGCTGTATGTACCGTACTTTCCTTTATCCCCACAAAGCATATGAACCTGATGAAAACGGTAACCCGATTCACTACTCACCTTCTGCCGACAAGGTACTGCCCGGTGTAAGATATACAGATAACGGTTTCTGGGATACGTACCGCACAAATTATCCTTTCTACGCAATAGTTGCCAAAGATATTCTACCTGAAATTATCGAAGGGTATATTCAGGACTATATCGACGGCGGATGGCTTCCACGCTGGACTGCAGGCGATGCACAGAATTGTATGCCAAGCACCGCAATTGATGCAGTAATTGCCGACGTTGCCACAAGAAATCTTATATCGGAAGATTTACTTAAAATTGCTTTTGAAGGCATGGAACACCACGCAAACAAATCTTCAACTGTTGCAGCATATGGCAGAGAGGGTTGCGAAGAATATCTGAAGCTGGGTTATGTACCTTGCGACAAATACTCTGAAAGCGTAAATCTTACACTTGACGCAGCATACTTTGACGATTGTCTTGCAACGGTGGCTGATATTTTAGGTGAAAGCGAAAAAAGTTCTGCATACCGCCTGCGTGCAAAAAATTATAAAAATATTTTCGACTGCGAGACAGGCTTTATGCGACCCAAAGATTCTGACGGCAACTTCAAGCCTGACTTTGACCCTATAAGATGGGGCGGAGATTATACTGAAGCCGCTGCATGGCAGACAAGCTTTGCAGTACAGCACGATATTGAAGGGCTGGCTGAGCTCTACGGCGGCAAAGACGGTCTTATCAGAAAGCTTGACGAATTTTTTGCCACACCTGCAGATTACAGAGTTGGCGGATATAACTACGAAATACACGAAATGACAGAAATGGCTGCTTGCGACTGGGGTCAGTGTGCTATATCAAATCAGCCCAGCTTCCACATCCCGTTCATCTACACATATTTAGGTTATCCTGAAAAAACAGAATACTGGCTTAAGAAAATCTGTAGCGAAGGCTTCTCATGGAAAGATGACGGATTCCCGGGAGATGAAGATAACGGCTCAACAGCAGCATGGTACATTTTCTCATGCCTCGGAATTTACCCAATCACACCCGGTAAACCCATTTACACCAACTGCAAACCTATGGTTGAAAATATCAGAATTCTCGGCAAAAAAGCAGATTTCACAAAATACGGAAACATTATCACATACGATGAAATAATGAAAGAAATCAACGGATAAAAAAATAGACTGTCTTTTCAAAAGACAGTCTGTTTCATTTTCAGCAAGCTATATCACTGATTCTGCAAAAATCAATAATACATAAAGCAACGAATTCAGTATTTTCTTTTTTTGCTATAGTCTTTTTGAAGAAAATGTGCTACTATAAAATCAAATAAAGAAAGGATGAGTTATATGAAAAAATTAATTGCAGTTTTACTTTCACTTATTTTTCTTTTAACGCCCCTTACAATATCTGCAACGGCTGAAACAAATTACAGCAGAACTATCGGCAATTTGTCTGATGGTTTGTGGAATGTGAAAACAAGCGATATTCACCCTGAACTTCGCTTTGCAGGCAACCTTATCAGAATTATCATGCCTCAGTTTACTGTGGGATTCTTTAAAATTGCCAACTTGTTTCTTGATAACATAGGACTTCCTGACCTTACAAAAGATATAAACCGGGAAGAAATTTATATTGAACGTGAAGACGGCAGCAAACTGCGTCTTTCAGTATATTCGCCCGAAGAGAAAAAAGAAAACGTGCCCGGTCTTTTGTGGATACACGGCGGTGGCTACGGGCTCGGTTGCCCTGAACAGGATTTTGCTTTCATTCAGAATTTTATAGATGCTTCAGGTTGCGTTGTTGTGGCTCCCGATTATACAAATTCAACTACTGCACCTTATCCTGCTGCTTTCAACGATTGCTATAATGCACTTTTATGGCTTAAAGAAAACGGCAAAAACTACGGCATGCGTGACAACCAGATTTTTGTAGGCGGCAACAGTGCAGGCGGCGGACTTTGCGCAGCAGTTACTCTCAAAGCAAGAGATACGGGCGACGTTAACATTGCTTTCCAGATGCCCCTTTATCCTATGCTTGACGACAGAATGATTACAGAATCTTCGCAAAACAACGATGCTCCCATATGGAACAGTGCATCAAACGAAGTTGGCTGGAAATTATATCTTGGTGAAAATTACGGCACAGACAATGTGTCAAAATACGCATCTCCTGCACGCGAAACAGATTACGCAAATCTTCCGCCCACACTTACCTATGTGGGCACAATCGAACCCTTCACTGATGAAACGGTGGAATATGTTGAAAACCTGAAAGAAGCAGGTGTTGAAGTGAATTTCAAGATGTTTGACGGTTGCTTCCACGGTTTTGATTTGCTGAAATTCACAACGCCCGCAAAAGAAGCAGATGAATTTCTCATAAACGGTTTTAAATATGCAGTCGAAAATTATACGGCTGAACAATAATTTCCGATTACACAACAGGATTACCTGATTCAAAAATCTTGCGTAATAACGATTCCGGCTGACTAAAAAAGATTCGTATGAATCTCTCCTGTTTATGTATTGAAAATGCCTTAAAAAAATGCTCCGATTTTCACAAAGAATGTTTTCATTGAGGATGCAATTCTGCTGAAAAAGCTTTTCGCATCACTCATTTTCACTATCCGTCATATAATAATCAACGAAAATTTAAAATGTAACAAAAATTTCTGTGTTTTTTATTTAATTATAACCCTGCATAAGACTTTGCGCAATGAAGTTACTGTTTTTTAAAACATAACCCCGAAAGCTCCTTATCTTCGAGAACTTTCGGGGTTTTACATTTTTCCGGTTTCTGAAAACCTATTGTATAAAGTACTTTTTATTTCAGAGGTTCCCTTATGTTTTTCAGCAAGCAAAAAGGTGCACAACATTATATCGGCCGTCAGCATCTTTATAAACTGCTATGCCGCATTTTGTCCATCTGTCTCCAAGCATATTCTGATTGTGAGAAGATGAGTCTTTCCACAAATCAAAAGCCTTGCTTGCTGACAATTTTGAAAGATAAGCGATGTTTTCTCCGCAGCCGCGGTACGCATAATTGTATTCGTCCAGAATTGTATAATATTTGCTGCCGTCGGGTCGGTTATGACCTCTTACAGTTTTTTGTTCCTGCGCTCTGAGATATGCCATTTTGCACAAATCTGAATCCAGAGAAATTTTATTCAAACCGTTTTTCGTTCTGTATTCATTGATTTGGTTGAATAAATTTATCAATTCCGTTTCGGGAGAATACGCAGGTAATTTTTTTGATGAAGATGATGTAGTAGTGACTTTTTTTGTGGTAGTCACCTTTTTCGTTGTAGTAATTTTTTTTGAAGTTTCAGCAATATGTGATGTAGCCGAAGGTTTTGCGTCAGCTTTGTTGGTAGTTTTATGTTTTGTGCTGCTTTCTTCTGCAGATTGCTTTGTTGTATCTTCTTCAGTAACTTCAACTGATGATTCACTTTCTGCAGAATTTGTTTCATTTAAAAAACTTGTTGCACTGTCTTCATTTGTTGTATCGACAACCGATGTGTCTGCTGTTTCTTTTTCCGAATTACCATCCTGTACAGAAGCAGAACAAGATGCAGCAGAGAAAACCATTACCAACATCGCTATTATTGACAAAAACCTTTTCATGCGTAAACACCCTTTCAGTTTATTCTTCCGTTATCTTCATCTCAACAACACATAAATCGTTTGGTGAAATTTTTGCGGTATGTTCACTATCGTACTGTGAAAAATCAATCCTGCATATCTAAAATATACATCAAAAATAAGTGAAAAGCAATAAGCAGAAATGGAATCCTGTGGTCCGGCAATTAAAACCTATTATTTGCTCTGACCTCTCATTTCAAGAACCTGTCTGTGCACATCTTCCTTTGTTTTACCTGTGAGCTTATAGAAGAAGAACGGTACGCCTGCAAGGAACATCATAATACCGTGAACGATTGTGTAGAAGAACAAAAGTGTAACCTTCGTATCAAAGCTCTGCACGGGAGTGGGGACAAGGTCTGTCGGCTGAATATAACCGATAATTGAACCTTCACCGTAAAGAATAAGGGGCGCTAGAACACTTGCAATTGTACCGCTGATAAGTGTGCCGACACCAATAACAAAGGGGAATGATGCATCGAAGCGTTTTCCTGTTTTCAATTCAATTGTTTCAAGAACATCAGCCTGGAACATTGACGGAAGAAGATTTGACGCACCGAACTGAAGACCGATGAGGAACAAGAAGACAATAAATACAATCTGCAAAATTGCAGTACCTGTTTTGAAATAAGCATATCCTACACCGAAGGCCATACAGTTTGCACAAAGTGAATAGATACCGCTTGCAATATAAAGCTGCCTTGCATCAAACTTTTTAAGCAGGAAGTTAATAACAAGCATACCAACTGCCGTGCCGATACCCACAGGAAGCACGAAAAGAATTTTCTTTGAAATATCGCCAAGAACAGCCGCTGCAATAAATGCTTCCATAAACGTTGAAACACCTCTGAAGCTCTTTAAAAATTCAGAAATAATAATTGTCCATGCATATTTATTTTTAACAATATCAACAAAACCTGCAAGCGGATTTTTCTTTTCTGCAGTGTAAACAGTTCTTTCGCGGACAACTTTCATGCCAAGAAGAACAGTAATAACGCCTACTACGCTGCAAAGAGCTGCAGAAATTATGTATTGCAGACCTTCGACACTGCGGATACTTGTGCCAGTAACAGCTTCAATAAGTTCAGGGTTATCCTTATTCCAGATAAGACCTACAACCAGCACAATAACAACAGGTGCAGAGTTACCGATTGCCGATGAAATACTTCTGAAAGAAAGAACCTGGTCACGTTCTTTAAGATTAGGTGTCATAACATTTGCAATCATATTGATTGAATTGCCGAAAGTACAGAAAACTGCCCAGAGAACAGCAAGAGTTACAACATAAATCATAAGAATTGTTCCTGAAAGCCCTTTGGGTGCCCAGAAAGACAGCATCATAACAATTGCCATCGGAACCGCCACAAGCATCGCGATAGGTCTGAATTTTCCGCCTTTACCCATCCTTCTGCCGTCAATGTACATTACAATAAAGAAATTAAGCACAAAGGGAATAACAGCCGTTAAGAAATTGAAAAGTGATGTCTGTGATTCGGGCAATCTTAAAACATTTACAAGGTATGCGTTTCTGTTACCGCCGACCATACCTGTCATAGTTGTGTAAAAGAACACACCGAGCAGATAAAGCACAAATTCATTTGTTTTAACGTGTTTCTGACTTTCGCTGTTGAGATTCGTTTTAGTCACTGCCATAATAATACCTCCTTTAAATTATATATTTTTTAAATTATATCAGCAATTTGCTCAGCTGATTATTCTTCGTTATAACATTGGAAAATTTCCTCTGCCCTCTGACAGTCCTTTTTCTTTGTAAGAGCGCTGACTACAGGAACAACTACCATTGAAACTGCCATAGCGACAACACCCATTTCAGGAGATTTTGCCGCAGCCGCAGCGAAACCTGAATTAAGGGAAATTGCAAGTGTAGCTCCGCCTACAGTAATAAGACCTGAAATCACACCTGCGAAAGCACCGGTTTTTGTGATTTTCTTTGAGAAAAGACCCCATATGTACGGACCGATGAAGCAACCTGAAACAACGCCCCATGAGAACGACATAAGACTTACTATAATCGGAATATTCTGCGTTGCAAAAATGAAAGAGCACGCAACAAATACAAGGCAGAAAATTCTTGTAAGAAGCATCTTCTTTTCAGGTTTTATGTTTTTTCTTCCGATTGAGGGAATAAGGTCAACTGCAACAGCCGAAGCAGATGTCAGAACAACTGCTTCCAGAGTTGACATAGATGCGGAAAGCAAAAGTATCATAATTACAGCCAGGAGAATTATACCAACAGTATCTCCGCCGAGAACTTTCAGAAGAACTGCAGGAATAACTGAATCAATACCGCCTTCAGGAAGCTGTCCTCCGAGAACAAGTCTTGAAGCACTTCCGACAAGATATGCACCGCAGCCGATTACAAGGCAGAAAATAGTTGAAATCAAAGTTCCGCGCCTGATAGCTGCAGTATCCTTGATAGCATAGAACTTGCCTATCATCTGAGGAAGACCCCATGTACCGAAGCTTGTAAGCATAATATTTACGCAAAGGAATCTGAAAGATGAACCGCCGAAAATATCAGACAGCTGTTCGCCTGTTACCGGATTCGGATCGCCCGGTAATGATTGGAAATTTTTAAGATTTTCAATAAGTCCCGCAAGTCCGCCCACATTTTCGTTGTTGAGAACCGCGATAATAAGGCAGATAACACCTACAATCATAACCAAACCCTGAACCAGGTCTGTGTAAGAAGTAGCTACATATCCGCCTGCAACAAGATATACAGCCGTAAGGCTTGCAATAATCAGCATCCATACCCACGTCTCAACGCCGGGAAAAATTGCACTGAACAGAGCACCGAGCCCTTTATAAACTGCTGCTGAATATGGTACGAGAAATACAAAAATGATAACCGAAGCAAGGATTTTCATACCCTTTGAATCGTATCTCTTTTCAAAATATTCGGGCATAGTTTTTGCATCAAGTCTTTTTGTCATTTTTCTTGTGCGATTTGCAAACAAAAGCCAAGAAAGCAAGCAACCTAACACAGCATTTCCTATGCCGATCCATATAGCTCCGATACCTATATTCCATCCGTGCTGTCCTGCATAACCTACAAAAACAACTGCTGAGAAATACGCGGTGCCGTACGCAAATGCCGTTGCCCATGCTCCTATATTTCTGCCGCCTACAAGAAAGTGATCAAGTGTTTTTGACTTTCTGTAACTTATACAGCCGATTATAAACATTATCGCTGCAAAAGCACAAAGAGCAATAACTGTGTACAATTGTACAGTTGTCATATTTTCTACCTCCTGAAAATCTGAATTACGAAGAAAAACGCCCTCTGCATATCGTAAAAAATGCAGAGGACGAGAAAACCCGTGGTACCACCTCAATTTACCGCTTACTCACATTCGCGGCCTTGCAGAGTGTCATACAACACTCCTGTTCTGTAACGGGAACGCCCGTTGCAGCCTACTGAAAAAACTTGTTCGGTGCACTGCTCGCAGGATGTATTCATTTAAGCTTCCGCTGTTATCTCACACCACCCGACAACTCTCTGAACACTTCCGCTAAAATTACTTATTCCTGCTCAAACGCATTTCAGATTAATTTTATTATTTATTCTCTTCGATATTGTACTATGTTAAAGCGTTGAAGTCAAGAGCAAAAAACATTTTCATCACTATTCTTAAGCTTTAAACAGATTTTTATTAACAACAAAGCAATATCAGAAACTGTTTGTGCCGGTGTTTATCTCTTTAAAATATTTCTTTGTCTGAAGGCAAGGATTATTTACTTTTATAAAGTTTTATATTATAATCTTTTTATAAACCAAAAGGAGATGTTTCTTATGATAAGAAAAAGACAGGTTCATCTTGACTTTCATACAAACGGAACTTTGCCTGTAGGCAAAAATTTTTCAAAAGAACAATTTCAGGCTGCATTGAAAGCAGGTCACGTAAATTCCATTACCGTATTTTCAAAATGCCATCACGGTTGGTCATATCATCCGACTGATGCAAACAAAATGCATCCTGAGCTTGATTTCGATTTACTCGGAGCTCAGCTTGAAGCCTGTAAAGAAATTGACGTAAACGCTCCTGTTTACATTTCAGCAGGTTTCGACGAAAAGGATTGGGAAATACACCCCGAATGGAGATACAGGCATTCAGATGATAAAGCTGATTGTGACGAATACGAAAAGGAAACTCATTTTCATCTGCTCTGCTTTAACACAGAATACCTTGACGTACTCTGCAGTCAGATTGAAGAAGTTATGGTAAAATACAACCCTTGCGGAATTTTCCTTGATATTGTATCACCTCGTTTCTGCTACTGTGAAAAATGCAGAAAAGACATGCAGAATCTCGGTCTTGATATTGAAAAAGAAGAAGACCGTAATAGATTTGAAAAGATTGTATATGAAAAATACGTAACAGCTACCAATGCTGCCGTGAGAAAACACAGCTCTGATGCAACAATTTTCCATAATGCAGGACACATCCCGAAAGGTGATTATTTCTCAATCAACGCAAACACTCACCTTGAACTTGAAAGTTTACCCACTGGCGGTTGGGGTTATGACCATTTCCCTCTTTCATCTGCTTACGTGCGTTCACTTGAAAACACAGACTTTCTCGGCATGACCGGTAAATTCCATCACTCCTGGGGCGAATTCGGCGGATTCAAACACCCGAATGCACTCATTTACGAAACTGCTTTATCAGTTGCAAACGGTGCAGGATGTTCAATAGGTGACCAGATGCACCCTCTGGGCGAAATGAACATGGCAACCTACAACCTTATCGGAAAAGCATATTCTTTAGTTGAAGAAAAAGAACCCTGGCTTGAAAACGCCAAAAACATTGCAGACATTGCAGTTTTAAGTGCAGAAGCACTTACGGGCGAACGCGATATCAAAGCAGATACAGGTGCAAACAGAATGTTGCTTGAAAGCAACTGTCTTTATAATTTTATTGACAGCACAATGGACTTTTCAAAATACAAAATGCTGATTCTCCCTGACATTGCAATTCTTGACAAAGATACCATAGAAAAAGTAAAGGCTTATGCAGAAAATGGCGGCAAAGTTCTTGCAAGCGGTGAAGCTCTTACTTCTGACGGAAGATTCTTCCTTGATGTGGGTGCAGAATATAAGGGAGAAAATGAATTTGAACCTACATATTTTATTCCCGGATTTGAAACCGTCAACGGGAAAACGGAATACATCATGCGTTGCAGAGCTTTCAACATTGACGCTGGCGATTGCGAGGTTGTGGCATTTATGCAGAATCCGTATTTCAACAGAACACGTGAACATTTCTGCTCGCACGCTCATGCTCCCAACAACCCCGATGAACAATTCCCTGCTGCAGTAATCAAAGGAAACATTGCTTATATCGGTTGGGATATTTTCACAGCTTATGCAAGCCTCGGACATCTTTGCTTCAAAGAAATTTTCACTCACGTGCTTAATAAATTAATGGGTGACGATTTCACAATAAACGTAAACATCCCCGACAAAGCAGTTGTTACTTACACAAGGCAGGAAAAAGAAAAGAGAAATATTCTTCACCTTCTTTTTGCACATACAACAGTACGCGGAACAAATACAGAAGTTATTGAAGATACTGTTAAGCTTTATAATGTGGATTGTGTGGTAAAAAAAGAAAACAAGCCGTCAAAAGTTATTCTTCAGCCTGAAGGTACAGAAATTCCCTTCGATTTCGCAGACGGTAAAGTAAAGTTTGTTGTACCTGAAGTAGACATTCACAGAATAGTTGTTATTGAAGAATAAAACTCTTAAAAGGAGAAAAATCATGAACGAATACAAAACTTCCTGGGGCGTAAAATTCGGCTACGGTATAGGAGCATTAGGTCTTGACTTATCTTACGGGCTTTTCTATTCCTACCTTTCCTATTACCTTACAAGCTTAGGCATTGCAGAAGCATTCCTTCTTATCATCACTCCCCTTGCACGTATCTGGGACGGCATAAACGACCCTTTGATGGGCACAATCGTTGACAACACAAAAACAAAAATGGGCAAATACAGGCCATGGATTCTTATCGGTACTGCATCAAATGCAATTGTACTGTTTCTTCTGTTCTCCAATTTCGGTATGAGCGGAACTCCCCTTTACATATATATCGCAATAATGTATGTGCTCTGGGGTATGACAAACACAATGGCTGACATTCCCTACTGGTCAATGGTGCCTTCATTTACAAACGATATGAAAGACAGAAACCTTGTTGCAACCGTTGCACGTGCTTTCAGCGGTATCGGCCAGGGACTTATCAGCATTCTCACACCTATGATTCTTCCCATGCTTTCAACAGGACTTAAAAAGACGGAAGACGGCTACAGCCCTGACGGTTTTTCAAAATGGGCACTTATCTGCGGAATTTTTCTTATAGTATTCGCAGTTATCTGCGTCCTTTCAACTAAAGAAAGACACGTGGTTTACAGCAACGAAAAATTCAGCTTCAGAAAAGTTTTCAGCGTTATAAAATCAAACGACCAGTTGATTGTATTTATGATTTTTGCAATGATTTCAAATGCAGGCTGGTATCTTACAAGCAGTACTGCAGTTTACTATTTCACAGATGTTCTCGGCAATCCTAAAGAACAGAGTCTGTTCTCAACTATCGGCGCCGTCGGCTCTGCTCTCGGTCTTCTCGTTATCCCCGTTCTCAGCAAGAAATTCTCAAACCGTGCAATTTATCTGATTTCACTTACAACAACAATTATCGGATACATACTTATGTTTGTTTTCGGACCTGTGCTGAAAATTACAATTGCAATGGATGTAAGCTATGCATTTGCAAGTATCGGTATCGGCTCAATGTTTGTAGGTCAGACAATTTTCCTTTCAGACATTGTTGACTACGGTGAATTCAAAACAGGCAAAAGAAGCGAAAGCATCACTTTCTCAATGAAAGGCTTCCTTCAGAAAATGGCTTATACTTTCCAGACACTTTTCCTTTTCGGCGGTTTAGGTCTTATGAACTATACACAGCAAAAAGCAGTTGAAACCTTCAATGAGCCTACAAAAGCGGCAATCGGCATTATCTGCTTTGCTGTACCTCCTGTTCTTCTTACAATTTCACTTATCATCTTCAAAACGAAATTCAATCTTCACGGCAAGCTCCGCGACGAGGTTCACGATTATATTGCTGAAAAGCGTGCAAGTGAAAAAGCTTGAAAATAAGGGACTGATATTATGCAACTCGAATTCAAAAATAAAAATTTCAAAATAATGCAGGTAGCAGATACCCAGGAGGGAAAAAAAGTAAGTCCCGATTTGCTGAATCTCCTTAATGCTGCAATGGAAGAAGAAAAGCCTGATTTAGTTGTTTATTCAGGCGACCAGATATGGAACATCGCATCTTTCAAAGGCAACAGAAAACTTGTCCATGATGTTTTATATAAAATCACAGAGCCTGCACATTCAAGAGGTGTACCTTTTACAATCTGTTTCGGAAATCACGACAGGCAAGTAGGGCTTTCCAACGAAGAACAGTTTGAAATTTACAAAACAATTCCTCACTTTGTTGGCGAAAATACAGAAGGCATTGACGGTTGCGGAAATCACGTAATTGAAATTAAAAACGGTGATGAAATTATTTTTCTCCTCTACTGCATCGACAGCCACACAAGCCTTACAATCGGCTATGACCATGTGCACGAAAATCAGATTGAATGGTACAGAAAAACACGCGATGAGTACAGAGAAAAAACGGGAAATTATATACCCTCAATCGTGATTCAGCACATTCCCGTGCCTGAAGTTGACCGGCTTATGCTTGAAGTGAAAAGAGGCACAAAAGGTGCTGTCCAAGGCTTCAGAAACCGCGCAGGGAAATGGTATATTCTTGACAAAAACAAAGTAAACAAAGGCGCGTTTATGAAAGAATCCCCTGCTGACCCCATGGAAAACAGCGGTCAGTTTGACGCAATGGCAGAAAAAGGTGACGTAAAAGGCATTTACTTCGGTCACGACCATATAAACTCTTTCAACGGAAAAGTAAAAGGTGTTGATGTTGGTTACACTCAGGGTGCAGGTTTCCATATTTACGGACCCGGTCTTGACAGAGGCGTGCGTATAATAAACCTGAATGAAGACGGAACTTTCAGTACTTACGACCGCAGATACAGAGATTTAGTTGGCAAAAAAGTTAAAGAAAAATTCCGTTTTGCTCTTTATCAGATAATGCCTACAAATGTTTACGAGGCTTTTTACAGAGTGCTTAAATTCTTCGGAGTTGCAGCAGTAATCGTAGCAATAATTTTAATTATAAACTACTTTAAATAATACAGTAAAAAGGAAAATTTATGGTGGAAATAAAACGTTACGAAGAAAAATACAAAGAAGATGTCCGCTTTGTCTGCTGTAACAGCGATGGCCCCTGCGACTGGAGTGAAAAAAAGCGGCACATTATTCTGACAACCTATTGCGACTATTTTATAGAAAAAGAAGGTCATAACTGCTTCGTTGCAGTTGATGAAAACGACAGAGCGATAGGGTATATTCTCTGTGCTGAAAACTATGATAAATTCAAAAAAATTTTCAGGAAAGAATATCTCCCCCGATTGAGAAAATACACCGTATCTGACAGAATAGCAGCAGTTTTATCAACCTTTATTCAGGCAAGGCTCAGAAAAAAATATCCTGCCCATATGCACATTGATATTCTGCCTGAATATCAACGCATGGGACTTGGACACAGACTGATGGACACACTTTGCGAAAATCTCAGAAAAAAGGGAGTAAAGGGCGTTTGTCTTACGATGTTTGCAAACAATGAAAAAGGCGGAAATTTTTACAGAAAATACGGTTTCACGTTATTAAAAACATTTTTTTCAACCGCCATTTTCGCATTGGAATTATGACACAAAAATCCCGTTGAACTTTTTGTGGTTCAACGGGATTTGTTTTACATTTCAGGTTTGAAAGCCGGCATCATTTCAAGTTTGAAAAGATTCATTCTGTGCTTCCTGTCAATAAGCTCTTTTTTGTCTTTATCGTCAATTTCGCCTGTGCGGATATATCTGTCAAGTTCAGCATAAGTAAAACCTAAATTTTCTTCATCAGTTTTTCCGCAGAGTCCGTCAATCGGAACTTTATCAACAAGTACATCGGGAAGTCCTAAAAGTCTGCCGATTTCTTTAACTTCTGTAACAGTAAGATTTGACATGGGAGAAAAATCGCCTGCTGCATCACCGTAACGTGTTGAATAACCTACCCAATCCTCTGAAAGATTGCAGGTATTTACAACTCGTCCGTTTACAGACTGACTTACTGCATAAAGAGTTGCCATTCTTACTCTCGGGGGAATGTTTGTTTTTGTCTGCACCGAAACGGGAAGTTCTTCAGGCATATTTTTAAGAAGTGCATCAATAGCATCTTTCACATTGATTTCATAATGCTTTATGCCGAGATGATTGACAAGCAGGTAAGCCATATCAATATCGTGCTGCTCACCTTGCGGCATAAGCACACCTATAACTCTTTCCTTTCCCAATGCTTCAACACAAAGTGCCGCTGCAATTGAGCTGTCCTTACCGCCCGAAATGCCCACAACTGCGTTACAGTCAGGTCCGTTATTTTTAAAGAAATCTCTTATCCATTCTACACATTCTTTTTTTACTTTTTCTGCATTGAACATAATTTACACCGCCATTATTATATAACTTCTATCTGACACATCTGCATAGTTTTAAGTGCCGCCTCATGACTTTCAGGCGTAACACCTGCACAACAGCTGCTGTCAACCTTTACATTTATTTCCGGAAACATTGCTTTTATGATAAGAGCGTTTGAAACAACGCAGATATCAGTACACAAGCCGATAAGCTCGACTTCCTCAAAATTTTCTTCATTCCAATGAGGCCAACCGAAATTTGGTTTATCAATAATTTTTGCACCGTCAACATAAAGTCCCTCTGCAATCTCCCAACCTTCTGTGCCTTTTATGCAATGCTTTACGGGAAGCTTTCTGCCCTCTGCGGTGTTAAGATAATCTTCTCCGTGAGTATCTCTTGTGAAAATTATTTCGTCACCGTTTTTTACATATTCTCCGATTTTTTCTTTAACTGCAGGTACGATTCTGACCGCCTCAGCAGTGCCGAGAGCCTTGTCGATAAAATCGTTCTGCATATCTACTACAATAAGCGTTTTTTTCATTTCTTATTCCCCTTTTACAGTGATTCTGACTTCACCGTTAGAGATTATTCTTAATGTAAGTGTGCCTGATTCGCTGTTGAATACGGTTTTTATTTTAGCATTGTTTGAACCTGTTGCAACAACTTCAGGCTCTGCTTCGTAACCTGAAAGAGTAATTACAGATTCTCTGAAATTTTTCAGATCGCTTCTCTTTCCGCCTGTTGCATACGACAACATAAATTCATGTTCACTCTCACGGCCTGCACATACATCGTCTGTATCAAGTCGGAGATTACATAAATCAATGTCAATATTATTTCCGTTTTCCTTGAATACTGCATAGGTGTGTGATACAAATTCTGTCGTTAAAATTTTCCCGCTTTCAGGTAAAATATAATTTACTGTCTGTTCGCTGTCTATGGTTTTATTTTCGTTACTGTTGAAAATATAGATATAATCGTTTATATCAAACAACACTCCGTTTCCCGTATATGTTTCTTCGTAACGCTTGTTGAAGAAACGTTCCTTTATAGGATTTATGAAAAGCAGATTGAAAAAATATTTAATATCATTAAGAATGTAACTGTCAGGTAAAACTTCTTCCGGCTCTGAATAAATGGGAAGAATGGGAATTACAAAATACCTTCCGGTTGAAGGCACCCATGTTTTTGTACAATCAAAATATATATTGTCTATCTTTTCCTGCAGAAAAGTGAAAGAATCGCAATAAAGTCCCTGAAGAAAATGAGCATCGTTACCGCTTACCGGGTATGACGCGGGAAGTGTCATTTTATAGGCAACCTTAGTTTTTTCTTTTACCTGTTCTTTACCCGGAACAGAACCGTTCAGAGCCATCTGATAGAAAGGATAAAGTACATCATAGAATGTGGGAGTAAAAACAACATTACCGTCAACCCAATAATACAATCCGCCTCTTGAAAAAGTGCCTTCAATGGCAAAGACAGTTGCACCTGCCACCATATCTGCTATCATATCTATTCCGTAAAGTGCGGGAGGATATTTTGATGTGTATGCAAAATCAGGCTCATTCGGTTTTAAACCTACGTTGTCGTATTCAGTAAAGCCTTCTTCATACCAGAGGAAATTTTCAAGGTTCACACCCCAGTTGCCGCACACATCGTCAAGCCAGCAACCCATAATATTTGACTGGCTTGCAAAATGTCTGCCGTGGCCGTTATGCTTGTCCATAATAATTATATTTTCCGTATTTGTCTTGAGTAAATCGTAAAGTTCTCTGTCTTTGAGAATATGGTTTACATAGTTATTCTTTTTCCAATAAATATATTCCATATCCTGCCAGATAAAAAGGCCGCCGTTTTCTGCACAGGCTTTTACGCAGGATTTAATTCTTGCAAGAATATTTTTGTTGACACCCATATCATTTGTTACGGCATCGGTTGCAAGATGTTCGTTTGTAACTCCGTTAGTTGAAAGTTCAACCTGAACAAAGCCCATAAGTGATTTGTGATTTCTGAAAACTCCGGAAAGTTCTTCCTGTGTAAAGGGGTCACGTTCTTTATTTGTGCAGAAACACTCTGACTGGAGAACAACGGGAACATTATATTCATCCGTATAATTAAGAATTTCATCCCAGTAAGCAAGCTGCTGTTGTGGATTAAGGTAAGTAGGACCTTCGTCAATATAGATAACCGCAAAAGCCTTGATGTCTTCAGGAAGTGCCCAATAAGTAAGCACCGCTTCATATGCAATATCATATGGCGTGGGGTTGGGAAGATATCTCGGGCAGTTTCTTATCATAAAAAGCGGGTTTTCTTCGTCAACATACATACGAAGTCCGTCAACCTTTTTCCTTTCTCTCACTTCTGTGCTTTGTATAACATTTTCTTCCAGAAGCACAAAACCGTCTTCTGAAACGGAATTATCTGCCGCAAGGATTTCAACAGGTAACATTACAAGCGTAATCAACGCTAAAATCAGACTTATAACTTTTTTCATACTATTCCCTCCGTTAACTTCCGCATGCAAATAAATTCTATCACAAACATAATCTATTTGCAATAAAAAAGGGACAGTAGCCTGTCCCTTTTTTGATAAATTATTTTAAATCAGCAAATCTTTCCTGCAAGCCAGAGAATGATGTTAAAGAAATTATTCAGAATGAATCCTACGAATGTAAATACATAGGGGAATTTCCATTCCCAATCTGAGAAATCGTCAAGGTTTCCTCTGAGTGAATCATCATAATCCTGCGGGTCAAGAAATGCTCTTGTGCTCATTTTTGCAATGCAGAGATTTTTTGCAGCCTGTCTTAATGCGTTACCCATACCGACCGGGTCTTTTTCATACACATCTTTGATAACAGAAACATGTGAGGGATAGTTGAGAATCCACACACCTGAAAGGATTGTATCATTACCGTTATAAACTGCAATAACAGGGTTCATGTAACCTGTACCTGTCATATTCCATGAATAGTCGGAAACTACAAAACCTTCAAAGCCCCATTCATTTCTCAATACTTCGTTGAGAAGTGCACCGTTACCGCCTGCCCATGTTGTGCCGATTCTGTTATATGAAGACATTACGCCTTTACATTTTGTTTCTTTAATCGGAATTTCGAATGCTTTAAGATAAAGCTCACGGATTGCCTGTTCATCTGCCCATGTGCATACGCCTTTTCTGTTTGTATCCTGCTCGTTAAGAGCGAAGTGTTTGATTGTAACTGCAAGACCTTCCTTGTGGCAACCTTTAATCATTGCAGATGCCATTTTACCTGAAACAACGGGGTCTTCTGAGAAATACTCATAGTTTCTGCCGCCTGCAGGGTTTCTGTGAAGGTTAACTGCAGGAGCATACCAGATGTCTGTACCCATATCTCTTGCTTCAACGCCTACGCCTTCACCGAGTTTTTCCATAAGGTCTGTATTCCATGTGCAAGCCATAACTGCTACGCTGGGATATGCTGTTGCTGTGTCTGTGAAAAGGATACCTTTTCTGCCCTTGATACTTGAAGGACCATCGTTGTCGCTTGTTTCGGGGATGCCGAGACGTTCAATGCCTCTTGTGCCGTAACCGCCGTCAGCTACCATTTCAGCCATTTCTTCAACTGTAAGCTGGTCAAGGAATTTATCCCAGAGACTTTCGTCTTCATAAACATCCTGAAGAGTGATAACTTCGTCGTAAACTACGCCCGTTTTCGGAACTTCACCTTCTGTCTGAGGTTCCGGGAAATCGTCTGCAGTTGCAAGGCCGTCTTCTTTATCAAGCTGTCTGAATGTGGGATATGTGGGTGTACCTGCTTTTCTTGAAAGAACAGGGAAACCGTTATATGCATTTTCAAAACGGTTTTCGATTTCAGTGCCTGTTACATCGTCATATTTCATAATCTTATCTTCAGCCTGAACATATTCAAAAGAATCAATATGCTCTCTTACATTTTCGCCGATGATAATTTTATATGTACCTTTTTCCAATATCCATGCTTCGTTTACTTTATGGTCGTAAGAAGCCATATCGTCGATATCAAAAGTAATAGTCAATGTTTCACTCTTGCCGGGTTCAAGCATTTCAGTTTTATCAAATGCAACAAGGTTGATTGCACTCTTTTCGATACCGCCTTCATAGTAAGGTGCACTGTAATAAACCTGAACAACATCCTTACCTGCCACATTACCCGTATTTGTAACTTTAACAGAAACTGTGATTTCATTTTCAGTAACAGTTTTTTCAACTAATTCTTTCTCAAAAGTTGTGTATGAAAGGCCGTAGCCGAAAGGATACTGAACTTTATCTTTAGCAAAAGTTTCAAAGTAACGGTAGCCTACGTAAATACCTTCAAGATATTCAATATATGTGCCGCCTTCTGTATATTCGTGATTACCGAAGCATGCACTTGAGGGATAATCTGCTGTTTTATAAGCAACTGTATCTGCAAGTCTGCCCGAAGGATTAACTTCGCCCTTGAGCATCTGTGCTACTGCTGTCATACCGAATTCGCCGGGAATCCAGATAATTGCCGCTGCCTTGATGCTTTCGTATTTATCAATCCAACCCATTTCCATAATGTTACCGATATTGAAAAGTACAATAACATTCTCGAAATTTTTATCAAGTTTTTCAACAAGTGTGATTTCTTCATCTGTAAGGTGAAGCACGTTGGGGTCAAGGTCAGTTTCTTCCGCACCGATTCTGCTTATTACAAGAATAGCTGTGTCGGAAAAATCCTTTGCCTGATTCATAACTTTATCATTAAGCTTTGAGTCGGGCATTTCTTCAAGTGAATCTTTTGCAAGAAGAATTGCAAGGCCGTTATTGATAACAGTATTCTTTGTTTTGGGAAGTGCATTTGAACCGCAATGTTTTTCGTAAAGTTTGCGGAGGTCTTCGTTATATTCAATACCCGCTTCATCAAATGCGTCATACAAAGTTACAGGGTCATCGGAAACAACGCCGCCTGAACTTGAGCTGCCGATAAACGGACATACCGAACCTGCACCGAAAATATTTACTTTCTTTCCGTCCAGAGGAAGAATGTTTTCTTCGTTTTTAAGCAGAACAATACCTTCTGCCTCAACTTCAACTGCAGTTTTTGATGTTTCTGCGATAATTGCAGGGTCAATATCACCGCTTACGGAAAAAGCCATAGGAACTAATGAAAGCACAATGGACAGCACAAGCGCCATTGAAATAATCTTTTTTATTTTCTTTTTCATAGTTATCCCCTTTTCAATAAAAAAATGGCAGTCTCAGAATTTTGTTTGATTTCCCGACTGCCTTGTTATTATAATACAGAAAATAAATTGTATTGTCAACTGTTTTTATGATAATTATACATATTTATATATACATCAGTCCTGCGGATACACAATTCCTGTCATTCTCCTGATTGTATCCATCTGTTCTGTAATAAAAAGTGTCTGTTCAGGAGTTACAATATCACTTTCAGCAAGACCTTTCTGAACACAACTACAGAAATGAGCAATCTGTTCTTCAAAGCCGTTACCTGCATAAGGAACAGAAATTGTTTCGCTTTCACCGTTGTTGAAATGAAGATATATTTCCTGAGGAGCATAAAATCGGGGAAGACGTGCGTAGCCTTTGCTTCCGTAAACAAAGCCTTCGTTCGGCTTTCTTAAAAGTGTTGCACTTGAAATATCTGCGATTTTTTCATCTTTATATTTCATAAGAACGCACATATGGCTGTCTGTGCCGTTATAGTAAGTGCATTCCGCTTTTATATCAGCAACATCTTTACCCAGATACCAGCTTGCAAAATTAAGTCCGTACACGCCTACGTCAAGAAGTGAACCGCCGCCATTTTCAGGCTTGAAAACATGGTGATCCATTTCATCCTCGTCCATTGTGTAGCAGAATTTACCCTCAACTGCAAGGATATCGCCAAGAACTCCGTCTTCCACAAGCTGAAGCATTTTGATTGTGCCGGGAACAAGCCTTGCCCACATTGCCTCCATAAGAAAAACTCCGTTTTCTTTTGCACAGGTAAACATTTCTTCTGCTTCCCTTTTGTTTACTGCCATAGGCTTTTCGCAAAGAACGTGTTTTTTGTTGTTCATCATGAGAATTGAGCATGTAATATGTCCTGAATGAGGTACTGCAATATATGCCGCATCAATCACATCGGACTGAGCCATTTTTTCATAACTATCAAAACGTATGGGAATATCAAATTCATCACCGAATTTTTCTGCATTTTCTTTTGTTCTTGATGCAACGGCAACAAGCTCCGCTTCTTCCACATTTTTTATTGCATCGGCAAAACGGTGAGCAATAGTGCCTGTGCCAACGATGCCGAAACGTAATTTTTTCATAACAACACACCTCTTTTTTTCAATATACACCTTTATTATACATTTTATAAAATAAAAATCAACACCCCTTGACGATTATCGGCCGAAAAGTATATAATTATATAAACCAAAAAGACGGAGGTCGTTTTATGAATAAATATGCAAGATTCAGATTCCAGCCATGTATCCCTCTCGGCGAAGACGGAAAATGCGTTACTGCTTCTTTAAAGCACGTTAATCTTTCACGAAAAGCCGCTACAGAAGGCATGGTGCTTCTTAAAAACAAAGACAATGCTCTGCCCCTCAGAAAAGGTGAAAAAATTGCTCTCTTCGGCAAAGCAACTATTGAATACATAAAAGGCGGCGGCGGAAGCGGCGACGTGCATACACCTTACATCTGCAATATCTTCGAAGGCTTTGAAGAGAAAGATGTCAAAATCTATATGCCCCTTATTGATTTCTATAAAGATTATGTAAAAAGAGAAAGCGTAAACATTCCCACTCAGGCACAGATTAATGCAACATGGGACATTGTTAATGCAATGGAATTCTGCACAAAGCGTGACGATATGACTTACGATACATTCGCAAGTATGCACGTACCTGAAGCAGAAGTACCTGTTTCTCTTATTGAAGACGCCTCAAAAAACGCAGACACTGCAATTATCACTCTCAGCCGTTTCTCTGCAGAAGGCGTTGACCGCAGACCTCAGGGCGGCGACTATTACCTTTCCGAGCTGGAAAAAGACCTTATCACAAAAGCAGGTAAACTTTTCAGCAAAGTTATTATTGTTATAAATTCAGGTGCTACAATCGACTGCGAATTTTTAGCAGAAAATGACGATGTTGATGCGGTGCTTTTTGGCTGGCAGGGCGGACTTGAAGGCGGCGCTGCTATTGCAGATGTGCTCTGCGGTGACGTTAACCCCTCAGGTAAACTTGCAGACACAATCGCAAAATCATATGATTATTTCCCCTGCAAGGATGATTTCTGGGAATGCTTTGACCACCTTGATTATTCAGACGACATCTATGTAGGATACCGTTATTTCGAAACAATTCCCGGTGCAAAGGAATATGTACGCTATCCTTTCGGATTCGGACTTTCTTACACAACTTTTGAAATCACATCAAAACTTGCTCTTGAAAACGAAGGAAAAATTGTTGCAGTTGCAAATGTTAAAAACACAGGCAATGTAGCAGGCAGAGAAGTTATTCAGGTTTACTACAGCGCACCTCAGGGTAAACTCGGCAAACCTGCACGTGAGCTTTGTGCTTACAAGAAAACAAAACTTCTTTCACCCGGTGAAGAAGAAACTCTTGTTCTTTCTTTCAACATCAACGATATGGCAAGTTTTGACGACCTTGGAAAAATTCAGAAATCAGCTTATGTACTTGAAAAAGGTGCTTACAAATTCTATCTCGGCACAGATGTAAGAAGTGCAGAGAAGCTTGACTTTGAATATGTAGTAGCCGAAGACACAGTTACCTTACAGCTTAAAAATTGGTGCAAGCCTTTTAAGCTTGCAAAGCGTATGCTTTCTGACGGAAGCTTTGAAAATCTTCCCACAGGCGAAGAAAGCTACTTCTATACGGAAAACAAACCTGTTGATGTTACTGCTCCCGAAAGCGAAACAGGCTTTGACAAAGTCGGCGAAGAAATTTCAATGGATGAATTTGTAAGACAGTTCACTCTTGATGAGCTTATGTATTTTGTAGGCGGCCAGCCACCAACGGGTGTTGCAAACACAGGCTGTTTCGGTCCCCTTAAGAGACTTGATGTGCCTGCTGTGCCTACAGCCGACGGTCCTGCAGGTTTACGTCTTGAGCCTGAAACAGGAATCCCCACAACTGCATGGCCTTGTGCTACACTCCTTGCATGTACATGGGACCCCGACCTTATTTCTGAAGTTGGTGCTGCAGGCGGTGCTGAAGTAAGAGAAAACAATTTAGGTGTATGGCTTACTCCTGCTCTCAACATTCACAGAGACCCTCTCTGCGGACGAAACTTTGAATATTATTCCGAAGACCCGTTGGTAGCAGGTAAATCTGCTGCTGCGGCAACAAGAGGTATTCAGTCAAAGAAAGTTGCAGTTTCAATGAAGCATTTTGCCTGCAACAATAAGGAAGCAAACAGAATGGGTTGCGATTCACGCCTTTCAGAAAGAGCTTTACGCGAAATTTATCTCAAAGGATTTGAAATTGCAGTGAAAGAATCTGACCCGTGGACAGTAATGTCTTCATATAACCTGATAAACGGTCAGCACACATCTGAAAGTTATGAACTTCTTACAGGCATTCTCCGTGATGAATGGGGATTCAATGGAATGGTAACAACTGACTGGGGTGTTAAAAACGACCCTGTCAAAGAAGTTAAAGCAGGTAACGATATGAAGATGCACTGCGGTTACCCCGAAGACCTGAAAGCGGCTTACGATGCAGGTAATCTTACACGTGCAGACCTTGAACTCTGCGTTAAGAGAATACTTGAAATGTTTACAAAACTTGTGTAATTTTTATTTACCGGGAAGCAGATTGTTTCCCGGTTTTTATATATGAGGTGAATTTTATGCTTTGGAATAATTTTGAAACAGATGAATTTATTTTCGAAGGCCACGAAGCAAGCGTTGTCATACCTGAAAACAAAAACACAAACCCTGTTTTAGCCCTGAAAACTGAGTATCAGAATGCTTTCCCTGAAACTGAAATCGAATTTCTGAACAGAGGGCATTTTGTGGCATTTATTGAAAATGATAACCGTTGGGGCACTGATCAAGACCTTGACAGAAAAGCCCGCTTTGTAAAATTTGTCAGCGAAAAATATGGTTTGCAGGAAAAATGCATTCCCGTAGGAATGAGCTGCGGAGGACTTATCGCAATCAAATTCGCTGCGAAATATCCCGAACTCGTATACTGCTTGTATCTCGACGCACCTGTTGTAAACTATATGAGCTGCCCTTGCGGGTTCGGAATAGGCGACAGAACAGATGACGAAAATTTCACGGAAATACTTACAGCCCTTGATATGAAAAGCATTTCTGAGCTTATTTGCTACAGAGAAACTCCCCAGGATAAAATCCCTGATCTTGTAAAAAACAGAATCCCCGTTGTTATTGTTGCAGGTGACAGCGACACTGTTGTGCCTTATGTTGAAAACGGAATTCTTATTGAAAAAGCTTACAAAGAAGAAGGACTTCCTATAGATATTTTTATCAAAAACGGTTGCAATCATCATCCCCACGGATTGGAAAATCCTGCCGTTACAGTCGACAGCATTATGAACAAAATTCCCGATTTTTGTTGACGGATTTTGAAAAATATGCTAACATATTTACATTAAATCTATTCCAAAAGGAGGAATATATTATGAAATTCAAAAAAACTCTGGCAGTTATTTTAAGTGTGCTTGTGGTTCTCTCAATCGCACCTATAACTTTAGCTGCAGACTCAACAGACATTGATTACACAATTGAAAACCCTTATCAGAATGTAAACTTTGAAACTGACAACGTTTACAAAGCTGACCTTCATTCTCACACAACTTTTTCAGATGGTTCAAACCCTCTTCCCGAAATGGTTGCAAGACATTATGAACTCGGCTTTGATATCCACGCTATCACAGACCACAGTGCTTGCTTCTATGGTTTCACAAATCCTGACCATGTTGATGTTATGAAACTTTTCAGCCTTGTTAAAAACGGTTTTGTAAACAGTGATGCACTTTCCGAATCAGGTACAACTACTTCAGGTAACGCATATACAGTTACTGAAAACAATGCAGGCGACCAGTTCTATGCTGAAAACGGCGGCAAACCTATGCTCGGTGTTCCTTTCGGCAATGAACAGAACGGCACATCTTTCAACAACGCTCACATCAATACATGGTTTGTAGACTACGGTCACGGCAGACTCGGAGGCACAAGCTACTACGAAGATGTTATCAAAGCAATTGATGAACTTGGCGGCTTAAGTGTTATCAACCATCCCGGCGAATACACAAACGCAAGAGATGAAATCTACACAGCTGATGCTTACAACAAAGACGATATTATGTACAAATACAAAATCAGAAAATTTGAGCATCTTCTCATCAACTATGATTCCTGTATCGGCATTGACATCAACAGTAAAGGTGACGGCAGAACACGTTTTGACAGAAAACTCTGGGATATTATGCTTCAGGACCTTCTCCCCATAAGCAGAAACGTTTTTGCTATTGCAACATCTGACGCGCACAACCTTAACATCGTTGATTCAGGTTACACAATGCACTACATGCCCGAACTTACATCTGCTGCACTTAAACAGAATATGGAAGAAGGCGGCTTCTTCGCAGCAAGCAAATATGTAGGTAACTATGATGAACTTGCAACTCTCCGCGATGAACTCAAAGCTATAAACACAGAAAAAGCTCAGGCTTTCTACACAACTCTTGATGCACTCGTAACAAGAAGTGCAGAAGATATGGCAAACGGTGGCGAAGGTGATAAATATGAAGCTCCCGAAGGTGCAGCACGTCCTCTTTTCACAAACGTAGTTGTTAACGAAAACGACGACGCAATCACTCTCGAAGCAGAAAATGCACTTGTTATTCATTGGATTGCAGACGGAAAAGTTATCCACGTAGGCAACACAATAGACCTTGATGATTATTCAGACGAAATCAGAAACTATGTCCGTGCAGAAGCTTACGGCACAGGTGGCGTTATGTACACTCAGCCCTTTGCACTTGACTACGACGGCGTTCCCAAGGGCGGCGATTTCGGCGATTACTTTGACTGGGGTATTATTGCATCAGCAATCTGCGATAATCTTGTAAGATTCCTTGCTGCAATTCTCCCCGTTAAACTTATCGTAAATATCTTCGGATAATCTGTATATTAATATTTAGTTCATAATTTTCATTAAAACCTACAAAAACACCTGCAGTTTTTCTACAGGTGTTTTTTCCTTCTTTGTTGATTTTCTGCAAAATTATGGTATAATTTTATCGATACAAATGTCAAAAAGTATTAAAGAAAGTAAAGGAGAAAAACTATGAATCCAATCTTTTTGAAAATTCTCACCGCGCTTTCAGCATTTCTTATGCTGTTTTTAAGCCCCGGTGGCGCAATCAGACAGCCTGCAGCATCAAAAAAATGCCCTGCATTTTATGGCGAAGCAGCAGTATCAAATCCCCTTGAGGATGAAGGCAACCTTCCTATTCCTCAGCATCCTTTCCTTGCTCCCGAAGGCACAAACGGTATGCACGGTAACGGTTACAACACAGACACATACGATTACATGGGACCTCTCGGCATCAACCCCGTTGTTAAATCACGTTCAATGAACGTTTTCGGCGGCCTTGTTGCAACTCTCATGTTCGACTCACAAGGCAGAATTATGTGCATCAGCGGTAACGTTGTCGGCTTCCGCCTTCTTCTTATCGATGCTGACACACTTGAAATTCTTGCTGAAACAAGACTTCCCCAGCGTCCTTCAACAGTTGAAGCTATCAAGACTCTCAACTTCAGCGCAATTTCATCTGACACATCAGGCGGTGCTTATTGCCATCTTCTCAAAGGAGACAGACCCATCATCGGTAACTCTGACAACGTAATCCAGATTTACTACATTGACGAATCATCAGGCACACCTGAATGGAAAATCGAAAAAGAATGGGATATTGACTCTTACCTTCCCGAAGGGTCTCACCTTACAGATGCAATGCCTGACTATGAAGGCAACATCTGGTTCCTTACTCGTCCCGGTGAAGTTGGTTATATCGATGTTGAAACAGATAAAGTTCACGTTTTAAACATTAAAGATCTCACAGGCTTAAAAGATGAAAACGAAGAAATTCAGAACACATTTGCTATCTGCGAAGACGGTATCTATATCGTTTCTGACAGAGCTATGTACCGTTTCGAAATCGGCGAAGACAAACTCCCCACATACACATGGAGAACTCCGTACGACAGAGGTACAACTCTTAAACCCGGTGCTATCAATCAGGGTTCAGGTACAACACCCACACTTCTTGACGTGCCCGTATACGACAAAGAAGGCGAAGGCGCAACTCAGGTTGGCGTAAGAAAACTCTGTGCTATCACAGACAATGCCGACAATCAGGTTAACATCGTGGTTTACGACCGTGAAACAGGTGAAGTTGTTGACCAGCATCCCCTCTTCACACCCGGCAAATCAGTAAGTGAAAACTCAATCGTTGCTTACGGCCGTTCATTCATCATTGAAAACAACTACTCAGACTCAGGTGCAGGCTTCCTTGAAAACAACCCCACAAGTGAACCCGGCGTTACAAGGCTTGATATGAACTACAACTGCACAGAATTAGTTCAGGTTTGGCACAGCAACGAAGCATCTGCAACAGTTGTTCCCAAGATGTCTACAGAAAACGGTATTCTCTACCTCTACACAAGAGTTCAGAATGACGATATTCCCAAGAATGCAGTTGCATGGTACTTCACAGCAGTTGATTTCAGATCAGGTGAAACTCTCTATAAAGTATTCACAGGTTGCGGTAAAAACTGGAACAACTCTTACGGTCCCATCACAATCGGCCCCAACGGCCACGCTTATGTAGGCGTATTCAACGGTCTTATCTCAATCGAAGATGTTCCTGCACAATAATCATTAAATAACGTTAAACACCTGACAGGTTTTCTGTCAGGTGTTTTTTATGTCGCTTCTTTTCATAATGCAGGAATGAAAATTAATTGTTTTTCTTTTTATATTATGATATAATTTTTTCATGCATTATATTAAATTATAATTTGTCGGTATAATTAATTTTAACATTAGGCTTCCCCGGTGGGGGAAGCTGTCACCGAAAGGTGACTGATGAGGCGTAAGGCTTGATTTTTTTGTTTTTCTCCTCATCCACCGCTTACGCGGTCCCCCTTCTCCCACAGGAGAAGGCTATTTAAAAATCCCAATCACCTGATAAATTATAATTTATATGCATATTACGGCTACAGGCTCCTTGAAAACGCAAGGGGAGCTGTCAGAATCTGCGATTCTTACTGAGGGGATTTTTCGTTTAAATATGAGGTGAAAATATGAAAGAATTTTATTTGCTTTGCAATGCACATTTAGACCCTGTATGGCTCTGGCAACGGCAGGAAGGAATGGCAGAAGCAATTTCAACCTTCCGCGTTGCTGCAAAATTCTGTGAAGAATATGACGGCTTTATTTTCAATCACAATGAATCTGTTTTATATGAATGGGTTGAGGAAAACGAGCCTGAACTTTTCGCAAAGATTCAGAAGCTTGTAAAAGAAGGCAAGTGGAAAATTGTCGGCGGTTGGTATTTACAGCCTGACTGCGTTATGCCTTCAGGCGAATCACTTATCCGTCAGATTGAAACCGGAAACCGATATTTTGAAGAAAAATTCGGTATAAAAACAGAAACTGCAGCAAACTTTGACTCATTCGGTCATACAAGAGGACTTGTGCAGATTCTGAAGAAATGCGGATACAAGCATTATCTTTTCCATCGTCCGTACGGAATTGTTGACGAAGAAAACTTCATCTGGAAGGGCTACGACGGCAGTGAAATTATCGGCCACAGAACTTATGGCGGTTACAATTCAGGTAAAGGCAAAGCCACTGAAAAAATTGACCGCTTTATTGACGATGCGGTTGACGGACCGAATTTGCTTCTGTGGGGTATCGGCGACCACGGCGGCGGTCCTTCCAAAATCGACCTTGAAAAAATTAAAGAATATGCAGAAAATCACAAAGATATTCTTGTTAAGCACTCATCCTGCGATGAATATTTCAGCCTTGTTGACAAAGATAAACTAACTACTGTAATTGACAGGTCTATGGTGCATTGTATGGTTGGTTGTTACACCTCAATGGTGAGAATCAAACAACTTCACAGAGCATTGGAAAATGATCTTTCAGTCTGCGAAAAAATGATTGCAACAAGCGGAATTGACTATGACAAAAAGTCACTTAAAGAAGCCGAAAAAGCTCTTCTTTTCTGCGAATTCCACGATGTGCTTCCCGGCTCAATGATAAAAAATGCCGAGGAAGATTCTGTACGACTTCTGAATTACGGCAGAGAAATCACTTCTGAAATCTGTGCAAAAGCATTCTTTAAACTTTGCGAAGGTCAGGCAGAAGGCAAAGCAGGTGAAGTTCCCGTACTTGTTTTTAATCCGAACCCCTACCCTGTTACGCACGATATTGAAGTTGAATTCCAGCTTGAAGACCAGAACTGGAATGATAATGAGGTAACCATTATTAATGTACGGGATGAAAAGGGCAACATTCTCCCAACACAGAACGAGCAGGAAGAATCAAACCTGAATCTTGACTGGAGAAAGCGTGTTGTTTTCCGTGCAGAACTGAAACCTATGTGCATTAACCGTTTTGACTGCGTTCTTTCAAGAATAAACGCCGAACGCAGACCTATTGAAAACTGTGAAGAAAATAAAACACAATTTATTCTGAAAAATAAATTTATGGAAGTCCGCATCGGCAAAAAAACAGGACTTATTGAAAAATATTGTGTAAACGGTGTTGACTACATAACTTCACCAAGCGGTAAAATAATTGTCTGCCAAGACAACGAAGACCCCTGGGGAATGACTGTTGACAGTTTTAATGACAGAATCGGCGAATTTACTCTTGTAAGTAAAGATGAAGCAAACGAATTTAGCGGTTACCCTGACGAAAGCTTTGAAAATGTAAAGATAATCGAAAACGGAAAAGTAAGATGTAAAATTCAGGCAACTTTCAGAAACAGAAAATCATATGCCATTGTCACCTACACAATACCAAAAAATGATTCCTATATTGACATCAATGTAAAAACTTTTATAAACAATGTAAACACAATGTACAAACTTTCATTCTCTACTCCCTTTGAAAACTCACAGGCGATTTCGCAAATGGCTTTCGGCAGAGAAAAAATGGAAAAAGAAAACAAGGAAGTTGTGTGCCAGAAATGGTGCGGACTTTTTGAAGACGGACAAGGTCTTGCAATTTTCAACAAAGGCACTCACGGCTACAGTGCAGACAAAGGCGAAATCAACATTTCACTTCTGCGCACAGCGGTTTACGCAGCTCATCCCATCCGTGAACGCAGGTTGATTGACCACGACCGCTTCCAGAACCATATCGATATGGGTGAGCGTGATTTTAATTTCCGCCTGAGCACAGATATTTCTCACCTTGATAAAGATGCCGAAAGTTATAACCAGCCTGCATATTCACTTGCCTTTTTCCCTTCAGGAAATGGTGAAAAGAAAGAAACTTCCGTTGCAATTTCTGATGACAGAATTATTATGTCAGGCTACAAAAAACTTGACGACGGCTCTGTGAGAATTCACCTTTACAACAGCACAGATGAAAACATTTTTGCTGAACTTAAAACACCTGAAAATATTTTTGATTTTTCTTTCACACCATTTGAAATAAAATCATTTAAAATAAACGGTAAAGAAATGGCAGAATGTGAACTTTGCGCATACTGATATTTTATTGACGTAATTTATATTATCGTGTATAATACTTTCATAATTTTGTGGAGGCGGTTTTGTGAGAACAGTAAGAGATTTTTATGACTTTTTAGATGAAATTGCACCTTTTTCTTCTCAGGAAGGTTGGGACAACAGCGGACTTTTAGTAGGAAGCTTTGAAAAGGAAGTAAACAGGGTTGCTGTCGCACTTGATCTGAATAAAGAAACTTTAGACCAGGCAATTTCACTTGAAGTTGACCTGATAATCACTCATCATCCCGTTATTTTCAAAGCGCAGAAAACCTTTCTTTCCGACTGTACACCTTACCGACTTGCAGAAAATTCAATCAGTCTAATCTCAACGCATACACCTCTTGACTCTGCAGACGGCGGAATTAATGATATTCTCTGCGATTTGCTTGAACTTACCAAGGTTGAAGTGCTTTCGACTTCTATGAGTGAAAATCTTCTTCGTGTAGGTTTTACAGACAAAACAACTCCCGAAGAATTTGCCCGTTTTGTTTCGCGTCAGCTTTCTGCAGATGTGCGTTTCTGCGACGGAGAAAATGAAATTGAAACTGTTGCCGTATGCTCGGGAGCAGGTGCAGATTTTGCAAAAGAAGTTGCAGAATTGGGCATAGATGCTTTTGTTACGGGAGATGCTAAATACCACGAATTCCTCGACGCAAAAGAAGACGGACTTACTCTTATTGCCGCAGGACATTTTGAAACAGAAAACCCTGCTATGGCAATTCTTGCAGGTAAACTCCGCGGAAGATTTTCCGAAACCGACATTATTGTTTTATCACAGACTAATCCCATTAAATATCTTAAGGACTAAAATTTATGGCACTTGACGGAATTTTTTTAAAACAGGTAAAAAACGAAATTGAAAAAGAAGCTGTTACAATGCGTGTTGAAAAAGTTCACCAACCTTCAAAGGAAGAATTGGTGCTGATTCTCCGCGGCAGAAACGGTCAGAAAAAGCTTTTGCTTTCTGCCAGGGCAAACAGTCCGAGAATTCATTTTACAACCCACGCTCCCGAAAACCCAAAAACCCCGCCGATGCTTTGCATGCTTTTAAGGAAGCATCTTACAAGTGCGATGATAACATCATTCAGACAGGTTGACAGCGACAGAATTTTATTTATCGATTTTGATTCAACAAACGAAATCGGAGACAAAGTAAAGCTTTCTCTTGTAATTGAAATTATGGCACAGCACAGTAATATTATACTGATAAATGCTGATAATAATATAATTATCGACGCACTTAAACGTGTTGATTTTTCAACTTCATCTGTAAGGCAGATTTTGCCCGGTCTTACTTATGCACTTCCGCCAAAACAGTTCAAGCTTGATTTGTATTCAGAAACATCTGAAAAAATCTGTGACAGAATACTTTCTTTTACTAACAAAAATCTTTCATCTGCAGTTTTATCCTCAATCGAAGGCATCTCGCCCGTTATAAGCCGCGAAATTGCCTTTAAAACGACATATTATGATAAATTCTGTAACGAACTCGATGAAAACGAAAAAGGCAGATTAAAGGCAGTAATTGAAGAAATTCAGGATATAATAAAAAACGAAAAAGCTTTTCCCTTTGTTGTTGAAGACGAAAATTCAAGACCTGCCGATTTTGCGTTTATTGAAATCAATCAATATTCAGGCGTGAGAAAATGCGTGAAAGAAGAAAGCTTTTCTTCTTTGCTTGACAGCTTCTATTATGAGCGTGACAGACTTGAAAGAACAAAACAGCGTTCAGACGACCTTTATAAAAAGCTTAACAACTTAATTCAGAGAACTGCAAAAAAAATAAACCTGCAGACTTCTGAACTTGCACAGTGTGCTGACAGAGAAACATTGCGAATCAACGCAGAGCTTATCAGCGCGAACCAATACAGACTTCAGAAAGGCTCAGCATACTATGAAGTCGAAAACTATTATGACAACAATAATACAGTCAGAATTAAAGCAGACCCTGCACTTACACCTACTGCAAATTCACAGAAATATTTCAAAGAATACAGAAAAGCAAAAACTGCAGAAAAAATGCTCACAGAGCTTATTGAGAAAAACAAAGAAGAACTTGAGTACCTTGAATCTGTTCTTGACGAATTAAACCGAGCTGACGGAGAAGAGGAAATAACAGAAATCCGCCGTGAACTTGCAGAAAACGGATATTTAAAAAACAAACATAAAGATGTCAAAAATAAAAATCAGAAACCCTTGCCTCCGAAAAAATTCATTTCCGATGACGGATTTACAATTTTAGTGGGCAGAAACAACATTCAGAACGACAAGCTTTCATTAAAAACCGCAAGAAAACACGACTTGTGGCTGCATACACAGAAAATCCACGGTTCTCACGTAATAATTGTTTCGGACGGAAAAGAAATTTCCGACCTTGCAATAGAACAAGCAGCAATCATTGCCGCATATAACAGCAAGGCTCGCCTTTCCTCGCAAGTACCCGTTGATTACACAGAAGCAGGAAATCTCAAAAAGCCGAACGGAGCAAAACCCGGTTTTGTTATTTACCATGTGTATAACACAGTGTTTGTGAAACCTGATGAGAATTTAGCAGAAAGATTATCTGCCGAAAACAAAAAATGATCTGAATAATTTCATCTTCCCGGTTAAAAATATCTTTGACGGGAGGAGATGAAAAAATGCTTGATAAAATATCCTTGGTACTCGTCATCATCGGTGCTCTCAACTGGGGTACAATCGGTCTTTTTCAATTTGACCTGGTAGCGTGGATTTTCGGCGGTCAGGATTCAATCCTCAGCCGTATTATTTACACACTCGTAGCCCTTGCCGGTGTCTGGTGCATTTCACTCTTGTTCAGAAGAACAGATGAAATGGTCGAGTCAACAAGCATCAATAACGATGTCGACTGACAAAAAAGTACCGATATACATTTAAGTATATCGGTATATTTTTAGGTGAAGAAAATGAAATATTACATAAAAAATCTGAACGAATTTTCCGAAGAAAAGCAAAAAGAATATTTACTGTTTCTGGACAAAGAAAAAAAAGAACAATACAACGTTATCAAAAACCTGAACAGAAAAAAAGCTCTTTTACTCTCACAGGGTTTTCTGAAAGAAAAAGTCAGCGACGAATATAACATACGAAGAGAAGAACTGATTTTTTCCGTAAGTAAAAGCGGGAAACCTTTTTGCCTGAGTCATGAAAATATTCACTTTTCTGTCAGCCATTCAGGTGAGTATCTGGCAATTGCAATCGGCGAAAATGAAATCGGAATTGATATTGAAATTTACAAAAAGCCGCCAGATAAATTAATTGAACGAATCTGCTCGGCAAATGAAAAAAATCTGGTTGATTCAAGTGAAAACAAAGCGGAAGCTTTTACTGAAATCTGGACAAAAAAAGAAGCATATTTAAAAGCCCTCGGTTCAGGTATTGACCGGGAGCTTAAGAGTATAGATACCACAGATGAAAAATTCAAGTTTTTCACTGAGTTTTATGATGATTTTGTTTTGTCTGTTTTTTCTCTCTGAAAAACAATAATCCAAGCAGAATAAGCAGCGGAAACACAGCTGAAACAAGCATTCCCATTCTCAAGCCTGCTTGTTCTGCATCAAGAGAAAACTTTGATGCAAATAAAATAATATTTTCATTCTGACGTGATAAATCAGAAACTTTTCCAGAAAGCCACGGACCGAAGGAACATCCAAGGTCACCGCAAAGTGCAAGAATGCTGAACATCGCTGCACCGCCTTTAGGATATCTTGATGCCGCAAGTGTAAGAGTTCCCGGCCACATAATGCTTACCGCAAATCCGCACAGAGCACATCCTGCAAGGGACAGAAAAGCATTAAGAGAAAGCGCGGAAGTAAGATAACAGATAAAGCTCATAACAGAACACACCATCAGTGCTTTCTGCAAATTGATTTTTTCTTCAACCTTACCGCACACAACACGTCCTATAAACATAAATACGGCAAAAAGGCAGGGACCTAACAGGTCACCGATAACCTTACTTACGCCAAGTCCTTTTTCAGCAAACATTGATGACCATTGCACCATTGAAAGCTCTGAAGCACCTCCGCCTATCATAACAATCATAGCCACAATAAAAATCCTCGATGAAAACAATTCTTTCAGCGGGGTTTTTTCTTCTGCTGAAAGCGTTTTTCTTATGGGAACACGCATAAAACGATATGTATTATAAGCAGGTACAAGTGCTAATAACCATGCAAGCACATACCAATACTGTTCTCCGAAAATTTTTATAAATACCGTTGTTACAATAACGGTAAGACATTGACCAAGGCAGTAAAAGGAATGAAGTATACTCATAGCTCCGCTGTCAAGCTCATCGGAAATTGATTCAACTATGGGGCTTAAAACTGTTTCCTGGAAACCTGCACCTACTGCATAAATCATTGAACAAATTATCAGTGCTACATAGGAGTTTTCCATCATTCTCGGCAAAAACCCGAGCAGAACAAGCCCGGCTGCAGAAAAAACATGGGATATAACAGCCGTTACTCTGTAGCCCAATTTATCAACCCATCTGATACTGAAGATATCAACAGCAAGCTGTGTTAAAAACAAAGCGGAAACAAGGCTTGCAAGCTGAGAAATTGTAATTCCCAGATAAGTTCTGAATATAACAAAAAGAAGCGACGGAAAATTATTAATTATCGCCTGTACTGCAAAACCGATATAACACGAAACGGCTGTGCTTTTATAAGTTAATTTGCTTTTCATTTTTACCTCACATTATTTTTTTCTCTATAAATTATATATTTAAAATCCAAATAAATCAAGCAAAAAAATATTTTATCTAAAGCAAGTGAAAAACATTGACAAATCAAGGAAAATGGAGTATTATGAGACTTGTAATTTTACGATTTATTTTAATATTTATTTGGAGATGTTTTTATGAACGAACAACTTATCAAAGAACAAATTTGCGACGTATGTCACAGAATGTGGCAGCTCGGTTGGGTAGCAGCAAACGACGGCAACATCACAGTAAAGCTTGAAGACGGTAATTTCCTTGTAACTCCTTCAGGCACAAGCAAAAGCTTCATCACACCTGATATTCTTATCAAGGTTGACAAAGACGGAAACGTTATTGAAGGACCTGAAGGTTACAAACCCTCTTCAGAAATCAAAATGCATTTCCGTTGCTATGAAAAAAGACCGGAGCTTGGTGCAGTAGTTCATGCACATCCCCCTGTTTCAACAGCTTTTGCAGTAGCACATATACATATGGATGATTACATCATGCCTGAATCAATTCTCACTCTCGGTTCTGTTCCGATTGCACCTTACGGAACACCTTCAACAAATGAAGTTCCCGATTCAATCGAACCGTTCCTTAATGAGCATGATGCAATTCTTCTTGAAAACCACGGAGCTCTTACAATGGGTGTTGACCTTCTCACAGCTTATTACAGAATGGAAACTCTGGAACTCTGGGCAAAAATCAGCCTGAATGCACGTTTACTCGGCGGTGCAAAAGAAGTTTCAAAAGAAGACATTGATACTCTCATGGACCTTCGCATTAACAGATATAACATCACAGGCAATCACCCCGGATATAAAAAATACAACAAATAATTTTTACCGCATCAATTCACATATTGATGCGGCTTTTTCTTTTATAGATATTGCATTTTATCTCACAATATTGTAAAATAAAATGATATATTATTTCTGTAAGAGAGGACGGACGAAATGACTGAGCAGAACGAAATTGAGATTAAAGGAGTCGTAGAATCCGTTACTTTCCGCAATGAAGAAAACGGGTTTACTGTTCTTGACCTCGATTGCGATACCGACCTTGTAACAGCAGTCGGAGTTCTGCCCCATATAGATGCAGGCGAAACATTACGTCTTATAGGTCATTTTGATTTTCATTCATCCTTCGGCAGACAGTTTAAAATTAAGCTCTGCGAAAGAGCAATGCCCAAAAGCACCGCTGACCTTCTGAAATATTTGTCTTCGGGCGCGGTAAAAGGAATCGGTCCCTCAACTGCGGCAAAAATAATTGAAGCTTTCGGCGAAAATACTTTTGATGTGCTTGAAAATGACCCTGACAGATTAGCACAAATCAAAGGCATTTCCAAAGCCAAAGCTTTACAGATATCAAAAACCTTTAAAGAACAGTTTGCAATAAGAGAAATTATGATACGGCTTGAACATTACGGAATGTCACCGTCAGAGTGTCTTCATGCGTTCAAGGTTTTCGGGAACAAAACTATAGAACTGATAGAAGACAACCCTTATCTTCTCTGCGATGAACGCATAGGTATGGGATTTGAAAGAGCAGATGCAATTGCAAACAACCTTATTTTAAGTCCCAATAAAGAATTCCGCATAAGAGCAGGAATAGTATATATCGTAAAACATAATCTTTCAAACGGTCACACCTGTATACCAAGAGCAAGAGTAATTGAATCAGCGTCAATGTTCCTTGAGATTCCTCTTGAATACGCAAGCGAGCAGATTGATTTTCTGATAGAAAACAAACAGCTTGTTGAATATGAACGAAACGATACCGATTTCCTTTTCCTTCCGCATATTTTTGCAGCAGAGAAAAAAATATGTGACAGAATAAAGCTTATGGTTCAGTTTCCGCCTGCAGGTCACAAAACATTACTTCAGGATCTTCAGAAAATTCAGGACGACCATAATATACATTACGAAGAAAAACAACTTGAAGCCATAACAACCGCCGTAGAAAAAGGTATACTTATTCTCACGGGCGGTCCGGGCACCGGAAAAACAACTACCATAAACGGTATTATTGAGCTTTTTGAAACTCAAGGGTTAAAAACTGCATTATGCGCTCCTACCGGAAGAGCCGCCAAAAGAATGTCGGAGGTTACGGGCAGAGAAGCAAAAACTATACACAGACTTCTTGAAGTTGAATTTGATTCGGAAGAAAAGCAGACCTTCGGCAGAAACATCAGAAACCCGTTGACAGTAGAAGCACTTATAGTAGATGAACTTTCAATGGTGGATGTTTGCCTTTTTGCAAATCTGCTTGATGCCCTTCCTCTCGGATGCCGTCTTGTGATGGTGGGTGACTCAAACCAGCTGCCACCCGTAGGTTCAGGCAATGTTTTGCATGATTTAATCAACTCACATCTACTGCCCACAATTGAACTTACAGAAGTTTTCAGGCAGGCAATGAAGAGCCTGATTGTCAGCAATGCGCACAAAATCGTCAGAGGCGAAGATATAGACAGAAATGATAAAGATAACGACTTTTTCTTTATGGAACGTACTGTACCCTCATCTGCGGCACAGACAGTCAGCGACCTTTTAGTTAAAAGATTACCAAAGGCATATGGCTATTCCCCTCTTGATGATATACAGATTCTCTGTCCGTCGAGGAAAGGCGAAGCAGGCTCCGTAAACATCAACCGACTTGTTCAGGCAAACCTGAATCCGCCGGCTCCCGACAAAAAAGAAATTAATTTTCAGGGACGCATTTTCCGCGAAGGCGACAAGGTAATGCAGATAAAAAACAACTATGATATCGTATGGACTAAAGGCGATGAAAGCGGCACAGGAATGTTCAATGGTGACATCGGCATTCTTGAAAGAATCGACTTACATACCGGTATGATGAAAATTAATTTTGAAGATAAAATCACCGAATATCCTACTGAAAGTTTTTCTGAACTGGAGCTTGCATATGCAATAACCGTTCACAAAAGCCAGGGCAACGAATTCGATGCCGTAGTTATGCCGCTTATCGGTCTGCCACCGCAATTAGCATACCGAAATCTTTTGTACACCGCAGTTACAAGAGCTAAAAAACATATGATAATTGTCGGCAGTATTGAAGAACTCCGCGGCATGATTGCAAACAACAAAAAAGCAAAAAGATATTCCGCACTGAAGGCGATGCTTGAAGAATGATTAAAAACAAGAAATACAAAAAGCATCTTCATCTTGTAAGACGTATGATTTTCACAAACAGATGCAAGCTGTGCGCAAAAGTTTTACCCCTTAATGAAGATGTGTGCGAAAGCTGTTCTGTTGAAAAGATAAGAGTGCCCCAACAAGTTCTTCAATCTTTCTCATTTTCGAACAGATATTTTGACAATCTGACGGTTCCTTTTTATTATGATGACCCCGTCAGAAAATGTATTCACAATTTCAAATACAACTCTTTCAAACGGGCAGGAGAATTTTTGGCTGATGAAATAATAAACGTAATCCAACGCGATTTTTCAGATGAAGAACCTGATTATATCACGTGCGTTCCTATGACAAAAAGCCGTCGCCTGAAAAGAGGATATAACCAATGCGAAATTCTCATAAAACACATCGCAAAGGCTTTTAACAGAAAATCAACACCCGATCTTCTTAAGAAAATCAGGAACACACGTCCGCAGGTAAGCCTTAATCGTAAGGAAAGAGCAGAAAACCTGAAAGGTGCTTTCAGTGTAAACCGGAAATACGATATTAAGGGCAAAACGGTTTTAATATGCGATGATGTTTTAACAACCGGCAGCACACTCGGTGAATGTGCAAAGACGCTTAAAAAAGCCGGTGCAAAAAGAGTGATATGCGTTACAGGCGCATTAAACAGTAAAAACTTTTAAAGGAGGTACGAATAATGCTCGGTACAAATATCGGAATAGATTTAGGCACTACTTCAACTATAATTTACGTTGAAGGCAAAGGAATTGTAATTTCCGAACCCTCCGCAATAGCATATGACAGCGACACGGGAGACATAATCGCCGTAGGCACAAGGGCTTATGAAATGTATGGCAAAACGCCTGACTGTATAAAGGTTGTGCGTCCGCTTGAAGACGGTGTTGTTTCCGACTTCACCGCAACACAGCATATGCTTAAATGGTATCTTCACAAAATAGCAGGATACAAGTTTTTTAAACCGAACATCGTAGTATGCATGCCATCAGGAGTTACTGACCTTGAAAAAAGAACACTTCTTGACATTGCTACTCTTTCAGGCGCAGGCAGAGCCTGCCTTATTGAAGAACCTCTTGCTGCCGCAGTAGGTGCAGGAATTAACATGAGCAGTCCTTCAGGCACACTTGTTGTGGATATCGGCGGAGGTACTACTGATATAGCTGTAATTACAACGGGAAGCATTGCTGTTTCTGCTTCTGTAAAAGGCGCAGGTAACGGCTTTGACAGAGCAATAAAGAACTACCTTAAAAGAGAAAGAAACATCATTATCGGCGTAAAAACAGCCGAAAATATCAAAAAAAGAATTGCCTGTGCAAGATTCCGTCAGGATGAAATTACGATTCTCGCAAACGGCAAGGATTATATAACAAGTCTGCCTACACATTTTGAAATTTCGTCTGCCGAAGTTTTCCTCGCTATGAGAGAGGGACTTGAAAATATCATCGACGGAATTTATAATGTGATGGAACGTACAGCTCCTGACCTTGTTTCAGACATAATGAAAAACGGTATTTATGTAACGGGCGGCGGAGCAATGATTCTCGGTATTGACGAAATGATTGAACACAGAACGGGAATTGAAACACATATTGCAGATGACCCGCTTAATTGCGTTGCAAAAGGCACGGGCATGGCACTGAAAGATATGAATATTCTACAGAATAACGGATATATTTTCAAAACACGCGAACAGGTCAAAGGGTACAGCGAAGACAGCTCCACCTGATGTAATAAAGGAGGTTAACATATGGAAATGGATGCATGGAATCTCGGCGTAGAGCCCGGAGGACTGACAAGCAAAACAGAAATCAAGCTTCTTATTTGCTACCTTTTAAAGAGCCTTGATGCACCGCTTTCAAAATTGCAGTTAAGCGACATTATTCAGGGCGAAGGGCTTGCAAATTATTTTGAACTGATTCAGGCACTTGATGAATTAATCAGGGATAACAATGTAAAAATGAATCTTGAAGATACTGACGAAATGCTGACAGTAACTGAAAAAGGCATAAACTCTGTCGAAGACCTTGAAATGGATTTTCTTCCCAGAAGCGTTAAAGAAAAAGCAGTAAACACAGCAATCCGTCTGCAGACTCTTGCCAGAAGAGAAAGAGAAAATAAAATCGAAGTTGATAAACTTGAAAACGGATACAATGTTACATTCTTTTTCGGCGATGAAAAAACACAGCTGATGAAGCTTACAATTTATGTAGCTGATGAAATCCAGGTTGAAACAGTAAAGAAAAATTTTCTTGAAGACCCCATCAAACTTTATTCAGAGATTATAACATCTCTGACAGTATAAAATTTTTTATAGGAGTGAAAAACATGGCAAAATATACCATCGGCCTTGACTACGGCACACTTTCAGGAAGAGCGCTTATTGTAAACGCACAGACAGGTGAAGAACTTGCAAGTTCTGTTTTCGATTATCCTCATGCAGTTATGGATGAATACCTGCCATCAGGTAAAAAATTAGGTAATGACTGGGCCTTGCAGCATCCACAGGACTATCTCGATGTAATTTATAACACAATTCCTGATGTTATGAAAAAATCAGGTGTAAACAAAGAAGACGTTATCGGTATCGGCATCGACTTTACTGCGTGTACAATTCTCCCCGTAACAGAAGATGGTACTCCCCTTTGCTTCCTTGACGAATACAAAGATGAACCTCATGCATATGTTAAATTGTGGAAACATCATGCTGCACAGAAACACGCAAACAAAATCAACGAAATTGCTGAAGAAAGAAATGAACAGTGGCTTAAAAACTACGGCGGCAAAATTTCCTCTGAATGGGCAATTCCGAAACTCTGGCAGATTCTTGAGGAAAAACCTGAACTTTATGATGAAATGGACAGCTTTGTAGAAGCAGTTGACTGGGTTGTAAGAATGCTTACAGGTAAAGATGTGAGAAACTCATGTACAGCAGGTTATAAAGAGATGTGGAATAAAACTACATCCTTCCCCTCAAAAGATTTCTTCAAAGCTCTTGACCCCAGACTTGAAAACGTAATCGAAGAAAAAATCAATAAAAATCTTCCCATCACTCCCAGCGGAACATATGCTGCAGGTCTTTCAAAAGAAATGGCTGACAAAATCGGTCTCTGCGAAGGCACAGCAGTTGCAGCAGGTATTATTGACGCACATGTTTTCGTTCCCGCAGTCGGCATTACAAAAGCAGGTCAGATGCTTGCTATTATGGGTACATCAACCTGCCATATGCTTCTCGGTGAAGAAGAAGTTCAGGTGGAAGGCATCTGCGGTGTAGTTGCAGATGGTATCATGCCCGGCTTCTATGGCTATGAAGCAGGTCAGGCATGTGTTGGTGACCACTTCCAGTGGTTTATTGAAAACTGTCTTCCTAAGTCATACTACGAGGAAGCTGAAAAAGCAGGAATGAACATACATAAATTCCTTCGTGCAAAAGCTGAAAAACAGCGACCCGGTGAACACGGTCTTATTGCCCTTGACTGGTGGAACGGTAACCGTTCAATTCTTGTTGACGTTGACCTTACAGGTATGATTCTCGGTATGACTTTACAAACAAAACCTGAAGATATTTACAGAGCTTTGATTGAGGCTACCGCATACGGTACAAGAATGATTATCGAAGACTTCCGCAAATTCGGAGTTGACGTTAATGAATTCTTTGCAGCAGGCGGTATTTCACAGAAAGACCCCATGACAATGCAGATTTATGCAGACGTTATCAAAATGCCCATCAAAATTGCAGGCAGTGAACAGGGCGGTGCGCTCGGCAGTGCAATCTTCGGTGCAGTTGCAGCAGGAAGCGAAAAAGGCGGTTACGACGACGCTTACAAAGCTTCAGAAGTTATGGGTAAAGTTAAAGATACAGTTTACTATCCTAACGAAGAAGCTTCTGCAATTTACGATAAACTCTTTGAAGAATACAAAACTCTCCACGATTACTTCGGTACAGGCATCAACGATGTAATGAAGAGACTCAAAGAAATCAAAAAATAAATTTCAACGAGGGCAAATGATAAAACATTTGCCCTTTTTTCAGGAGATAAAATGACTAAAAACATTGATAAGATACGAAAGGCTGAAAAAGCTTCTCACATTGAAATATATTCAACGGCAAAACTGTTTGAAAGCGGAAGTTGGCTAGCCAAACCTGTGAAAACCATTATTGATATATTACCGCTGTTTGAAAACTATCAGAGCCTTGATGTTCTTGATTTAGGTTGCGGTGTTGGAAGAAACTGCATTCCTATTGCACAGAAATTCAGCAATATCCCCTGCAGAATTGATTGCGTTGATATTCTTGATTTCGCAATTGATGAGTTAAACAAAAACAGCATAAGATATAACGTTGAGAACTCCGTTAACGGAATAATTTCATCTATTGACGAGTTCAAAATTGAACAGAATAAATATGATTTTGTAATTGCCGTTTCTGCTTTAGAACACATTAATTCCGAAAAAGCATTTGAAAGCAAGCTGAAAGAAATTGAAAACGGTACAAAGAAAAACGGCATAGTTTGTATGATAATCAATTCAGAAATTATTGAAAAGGATAAAAACACAGGAAAAAATCTTGACGCTCAATTTGAAGTGAATCTCCCAACATCTGACCTTACCGAAATGTTGAAAAAAGTTTTTGTAAATTGGGAAATTCTGAAGCAAACTATCGTTTCACAACGCTATGATATTCCGCGAGAAAACTGTGTTGCTGATTTATCAACCAACGTTGTAACAATCGTTGCAAGAAAAGGATAAGCAAAATGGATAATTTCAATTTTTCAGTTAATTTTGATTATCTTACAGACGGTGAAATTGAGCTTAAAATATCAGGAAAATATTCTGGCGATGAAAAGCTTTTGCCCTTTTATTATTACGATATTTTTTATAATAACAGATTCATCGGCAGGATAAGTATGCGAATCGGCAGTAACTTTGATTCATATTATAACGGCAACATAGGCTATGAGATTGAAGAAAATTTCAGAGGAAATAATTTTGCTTTTAAAGCGTGCAAACTGGTATTACAGATTGCAAAAGCACACGGTATGAATGAAATTATTCTCACCTGCGATGAGAATAATATTGCTTCTTATAAAACCATAGAAAAGCTTGGCGGGGAGTTAATTGAGATTGTAAAACCGCCGAAAACCTATTTTGCATACAGAGAAAACATGAAAAAACAGAGAATTTATAAATTATATATATGAGGCACAGCTATGACTAAAGAAACATTCAGAAAACTTGAAAATTATATGCTTGAGTGCATGAAAGATTCTGCACACGACAAAGAACATATTTACAGAGTGCTTTACTCTGCGCTTGATATAGCAAACAAAGAAGAAAACGTTGACTACGATGTGCTGATTTCCGCGTGTTTACTTCACGATATCGCACGTGAAGAGCAGAACAAAAATCCGTCACTCTGCCATGCAGAAGCAGGTGCAGAAAAGGCTTATAAATATCTGACCGAAAACGGTTTTGATGTTATATTTGCTGAAAAAGTAAAACATTGCATAAAATCTCACCGATTCAGAAAAAATAATACCCCCGAAACTACGGAGGCTAAAATCTTGTTTGATGCGGATAAAATTGATGCTGCAGGTACATTGGGAATTGCAAGAACGCTCGTGTATCAGGGGGCAATGGCTGAGCCTTTGTATTCCGTTTTACCTGACGGCAGAGTCTCCGACGGCACGGATGATAAAATCCCCTCTTTCTTTCAGGAATACAAATTTAAGCTTGAAAAAATTTATTCACGATTCTACACCGTCCGCGGAAAAGAAATTGCTGAAGACAGACGAAAAACCGCCGAATCTTTTTATAACGATATGCTCAATGAAGTCAGTTCAACTTACAATAATGGAACAGCGTTATTAAACAAAACAATAAAATAAACAAAAAAATTAAACCCACATCACCTATTGGCGATGTGGGTAATTTTATTGTTTGTTAACGTATCTTAAGACAGCTTAGATAAGCTCGATGATGCACATTTCTGCTGCGTCACCGCGGCGGGGGCCTGTCTTGATAATACGGCAATAGCCGCCGTTTACTTCCTTATATTTAGGAGCAACTTCATCAAACAATTTCTTAGCAACATCTTCTTTTGTGAGATATGCTAATACCTGACGTTTTGATGCAAGAGAACCGTCTTTTGCGACTGTGATCATTTTCTCAGCCATTGAACGAACCTCTTTTGCTCTTGTAACGGTGGTTTCAATTTTGCCGTTCTCAATAAGATATGTTACCATTGCTCTGAGCATTGCTTTACGATGATCGCTTGCTCTGCCGAGTTTTCTGGTACCTGGCATTTAAAATCACTCCTTTATTCTTCTTCCGCGCGGAGCTCGAAACCAAGGGAGGACAACTTTGCAACAACCTCATCAAGAGATTTTCTACCAAGGTTTCTAACCTTCATCATGTCGTCCTCAGACTTGTTAATCAAGTCCTCAACAGTATTGATACCCGCTCTCTTCAAGCAGTTGAATGAGCGTACGGACAGGTCAAGTTCCTCAATGGTCATCTCTAAGATTTTTTCTTTGCCGTTGTCATCTTTCTCGACCATAACCTCTGTATCGTATGCCTCATCAGAGAGGTCACCGAAGAGGTTGAGGTGCTCGTTGAGGATCTTGGCTGCGAGAGAAACGGCTTCTTTTGCTGTAATAGTGCCGTTTGTCCACACTTCAAGTGTCAACTTGTCGTAGTCAGTAATCTGACCAACACGTGTGTTCTCAACTGTATAGTTAACCTTGATTACGGGAGTATAGATTGAGTCAATAGCGATTACGCCGATTGCAGGCTGCATAATTTTCTTATTGCGTTCTGCAGAAACGTATCCGCGTCCCTTGTCACAGGTCAACTCCATATACACATGAGCATTTTTATCCAATGATGCAATGTGATGATCGGGGTTAATGATTTCAACTTCACTGTCAGTCTTGATATCGCCTGCAGTGATTTCGCCTTCCCCGTCTGCCTCGATGTACATTACTTTAGGACCGTCACCGTGGAATTTGAGGATTACTTCCTTCAAATTAAGAACGATTTCTGTTACGTCTTCTTTAACGCCCTCAATTGTCGAGAACTCATGGAGAACGTTATCTATTTTTACGGATGTAATTGCATAACCCGGAAGAGATGAGAGAAGAACTCTTCTCATGGAGTTACCAAGTGTAAGACCATAACCTCTTTCAAGGGGTTCAAGTACAAACTTTCCGTATGTGCCATCGGCCTCATGTGCGAGTGTTTCTATTTTCGGTTTCTCTATTCCAATCATGTGAAAACCTCCTTCGTTTATGATAGGTTACTCTTTTAGCTTATGCGGCAAAGTTAAGGTCCACTGCCGCCAAACCCCATATCCGACTATCCTGCGGATTATTTAGAGTAGAACTCAACGATAAGATGTTCTTCAACGGGAGCACCGATCTGATCACGCTCGGGAAGAGCAGCGATTTTAGCTGTTGCAGCTTCTTTGTTAAGATCGAGCCACTGGGGAACGGGACGAGATGCGTTAGCTTCAAGAACTGCCTTGAATTTGTCGCTGTCCTTACTTTTGCTCTTAATAGAAACCGTATCTCCTACTTTGAGAAGATATGACGGAATATCAACTTTCTTTGAGTTTACTTCATAGTGTCCATGAATTACAAGCTGTCTTGCTTCTGCTCTTGAGTTTGCCCAGCCGAGAAGATAAATTACGTTATCAAGTCTGCTTTCGCAAATTCTCAGAAGGTTTTCACCTGTAACACCCTGACGTTTTTCAGCCATCAGGAAATATTTATGGAACTGAACTTCATTTATGCCGTAGTAACGTCTTGCCTGCTGTTTAGCACGAAGCTGAAGACCGTATTCAGAAACCTTCTTACGGCTCTGGCCATGCTGACCGGGAGCATATGAACGACGTTCAAAAGCGCATCTCTCTGTGTAGCATCTGTCGCCTTTGAGGAAGAGCTTTTTGCCTTCACGACGGCACAATTTACATACCGGACCGGTATATCTTGCCATAATATTACACCTCCAAAAATTAGGTTATACGCGTCTTCTCTTGGGAGGACGGCAGCCGTTATGGGGAATAGGAGTTACATCCTTGATCATTGTAACATCAAGGCCTGCTGTCTGCAATGCTCTGATTGCAGCTTCACGTCCCTGGCCGGGGCCTTTAACGTAAACCTCAACTGTTTTCATACCGTGGTCAATAGCAACTTTTGCTGCTGTTTCTGCTGCTGTCTGAGCTGCGAAGGGAGTAGATTTTCTTGAGCCTCTGAAGCCCATTTCGCCTGCACTTGCCCATGACACAGCATTACCCTGTGTATCGGTAATTGTTACGATAGTGTTGTTGAAGGTGGATTGAATGTGCGCTGCTCCACGCTCAATATTTTTGCGCTCACGGCGACGGCGTGTTGCACCGGCTTTTTTAACTACTTTTGCCATTACTTATTCCTCCTTCAATTATTTCTTCTTATTAGCTATTGTCTTCTTCGGACCCTTACGTGTACGTGCGTTTGTCTTTGAACGCTGGCCTCTTACGGGGAGACCCTTGCGGTGACGTACGCCACGATAGCAACCGATTTCGATAAGCCTTTTAATATCAAATGCTGTTTCTCTTCTGAGGTCACCTTCAACTTTTACGTTGTGGTCGATATACTCACGAAGTTTTGAAACATCTTCTTCGGTCAAATCCTTAACTCTTGTGTCAGGATTGATACCTGTTGCTGCTATAATGTCACTTGCAGTTTTGCGACCAATACCAAAGATGTAAGTAAGAGCAATTTCAACTCTTTTTTCTCTCGGTAAGTCAACACCTGAAATACGTGCCATTTGTCAGTTGCACCTCCATTAAGTGGTTTGCGTCGGATTAACCCTGACGCTGCTTGTGCTTGGGATTTTCACAGATAACCATGATTTTGCCCTTGCGTTTAATAATCTTGCACTTCTCGCAAATTTTCTTTACAGAAGGTCTGACTTTCATAATTGAATACCTCCTAAAATACTTGCATTGTATAGTATTTTTCTATACTGTTTCTTATTTTGATCGCCATGTGATACGACCACGTGTAAGGTCGTACGGCGACATTTCTACCGTCACTTTATCTCCCGGAAGAATGCGAATGTAGTTCATTCTGAGCTTTCCGGAGATGTGAGCTAAGATCTTAACTCCGTTTTCCAACTCAACATTGAATGTTGCGTTCGGAAGAGCTTCGATAACGGTTCCTTCAACCTCTATCATATCCTGCTTGGACATTAACAAAACCTCCTGATGATTTGTCTGCCTCGGATTTTATTTTACCGAGTGCTTTCTTTAACCTTCCATTGGCTGCCATTTCTTCGGGTGAAAGCACAAAAGAAGTTGCTTCTACATGCTTTGGGTTTTTACGTTTCGGATTTTCAACCTTACGTTCTTTCCCGTCGCTGATGAAAACGTAATTTTCATCAATCCCGACAACCGCAAAAATATTGTTCGAATCGTGTCCGGCTTTCGACCTGACAACTCTGCCCACTTCTGTCTGCACGGTCGCTCCTCCTTTTAAAGGGCTGTAAGAATTACCGGCCCGTCTGTGGTTATTGCAATCGTGTGTTCAAAATGTGCTGAAAGTTTTCCGTCAGCCGTTTTAACCGTCCAGCCGTCTGACATTGTTTTTACGCCCGGTACACCCTGATTAATCATGGGTTCAATGGCAATTGTCATGCCCGGCAACAGACGCACACCTCTTCCCGGTGTGCCATAATTCGGTACGCTGGGGTCTTCGTGGACTTTTCTTCCGATGCCGTGGCCTGTAAAAGACCTTACAACACCGTATCCTCGCGATTCGCAGTAATTCTGGATTGCCCAACCGATATCACCGAGTCTGCCACCTGCGAGTGCCATCTTGATGCCTTCGTAAAGGCTGTCTTTTGTCACATCGCACAGCCGCTGCGCTTCAGGACTTATTTTACCTGCTGCGAATGTGGCGGCGTTATCTCCGTTATATCCTTCCAGCTCAGCTCCAAGGTCAATGCTGACGATGTCGCCTTCCTTAATTACCCGTTTTTTGCTCGGTATTCCGTGAATAACCTCATCGTTTATGGAAATGCATGCGGTAGCAGGAAAATCATACAGATGTAAGAAGTTGGGATTTGCACCCTGCTTCTTTATATAATCGTATGCGATCTTATCGATTTCAGCGGTAGTGACTCCCGGCTGAACTGCCTCTCCTGCTGCCTTTAATGCTCCTGCCGATATTCTGCAAGCTTCGCGCATAAGCGCAAGCTCGCGGCTGGTCTTGAGCACTATCATGCTTAATCCTCCAAAGCTTTAAGGGTAAGAGCGGTTGTATCTTTAACCTCTTCCTGACCCTCTACTACGCAAAGTATACCTTTGTTGCCATAGTAGCTTTTAAGCGGTTCTGTCTGCTCATGATAAACACTGAGTCTGTCAAGAACCGTATCCGGATGGTCATCCTTTCTCTGAACAAGTTCGCCACCGCAGAGATTGCAAACGCCTTCTTTTGCAGGCTTCTTGTACTCCAGGTGATATGAAGCACCACAGTCCTTACAAACGCGTCTGCCTGACATTCTCTTTACAATCTTTTCATCAGGAACTTCGATATCAATAACTTTGTCAATAACAATGCCCATTGCATCGAGAGCTTCAGCCTGAGGGATTGTACGGGGGAAACCGTCAAGGATAAATCCGTTATTACAATCATCGCAAGCGAGTCTGTCTTTGATGATGCCGATTACGACTTCATCGGGAACAAGTTTGCCTGCATCAATAAATGATTTTGCTTTAAGTCCCATTTCCGTTCCGTTCTTAAGAGCTTCACGGATAATGTTACCGGTTGAGATTGCAGGTATTGAGAGCTTTTCGCAGATAACTTCTGCCTGAGTTCCTTTACCTGCACCCGGTGCTCCAAGAAGAATAAGTTTCATATCCTTTTCTCCTTTTCAATTAATCAAGGAAGCCCTTGTAATGACGCATCATCATCTGGCTTTCAAGCTGTTTAACTGTTTCAAGAGCAACACCAACAAGAATGATGATTGATGTACCGCCCATTGAAATGTTCATGCCGTTCTCAAGGAAGAGAGAGCAAATCTGTGAGTAGAGAATCGGGAAGATAGCTACAACACTGATAAGCAATGCTCCGAGAAGAGTGATTCTTGAAAGAATCTTGCCGATGTAATCTGATGTGGGCTTGCCGGGACGAATACCGGGGATTGCGCCGCTGTTCTTTCTGATGTTGTTTGCCATTTCAATCGGATTATACTGAATTGTTGCATAGAAATATGCAAAGAATATAATCAGGAAGAAATACATAATACCATATGCCCAGTGGTCTGACGCAAATACATCAAAGAATTTCTGCCAGCCTTCTGAGGGGTTCTTAACAAACAACTGAATAGTCGGCGGAAGTGAAAGAATTGATGAAGCGAAGATGATGGGCATAACACCTGACATATTAACCTTAATCGGAATATGAGTGCTCTGTCCGCCGTACATCTTACGGCCTACAACTCTTTTTGCATACTGAACGGGGATACGTCTTTCTGCGTTGTCCATCCAAACGATGTAAGCAATCATGAGAAGCATGATAACTACAACGATGGGAGAAAGCGCATAGTATACGCCACCGTATCTGAAATAACCGTACTCGGGGCTGAAGAGATTAGCGAGCATTGTGGGGATACGTGAAACGATACCAGCGAAAAGAATCATTGAAATACCGTTACCGATACCCTTATCGTTAATCTGCTCACCGAGCCACATGATAAGTGCAGCACCTGCTGTGAAGCAGAGGATAATTGTTAATGCCTGCAATACTGCCCAGAAGCCTGTGAATTCAGCACCTGATGCAGAAGTTGAAAGATAACCACCATTTTTGAGGAAGAAATAGTAAGCTGTACTCTGCATGATAGCAAGACCAACTGTTACATAACGAGTGATGGTAGCAATTTTCTTTCTACCTTCTTCGCCTTCCTTAGAAAGTCTTTCAAGGGCAGGAATAGCAACTGTCAAAAGCTGCATAATAATTGAACTGTTGATGTACGGAGTGATTGACATAGCAAAAATTGTACCGTAGTTGAATGCCTCACCCGTCATAATGTTGAGGTACTGAATGAAAGTACCTGCATATACGCTTGAATCCAGACCGTCTGCAAGATTAACAAACGGAACGGGAATAACTGAACCAACTCTGAAAATCAGAATAATGAGGGCGGTGAAAAGGATCTTTTTGCGAAGCTCGGGAATTTTCCAAGCATTAACAAAGGTCTTGATCATGTCATACCACCTCTGCCTTTCCGCCTGCAGCTTCAATCTTTGATTTTGCTGTTTCAGAATAAGCGTTTACCTGAACAGTAAGTTTCTTGGAGATTTCACCATTGCCAAGAACTTTAACACCGTCAAGTGTTTTCTTTACAAGGCCGCTTGCTACAAGAGCCTCGATTGTTACTGTATCGCCATCGTTGAATACCTTTTCAAGGCTTGCAAGATTTACAATAGCAAATTCCTTGCGGAAAATGTTGTTGAAGCCTCTTTTCGGAATTCTTCTCTGCAAGGGCATCTGACCGCCTTCAAAGCCGATCTGCATACCTCTGCCGGCACGTGCCTTCTGACCTTTATGTCCTTTACCGGCTGTTTTACCCTGACCGGATGCGGGACCTCTACCGATACGTTTACGTTCTTTTGTTGAACCGGGTACCGGGGAAAGTTCGTGCAGTTTCATTTGTCGCACCTCCTTGCTTACGCTTCGGTTACCTCGATGAGGTGGTTAATTTTGTTGATTTTACCTTGTGTCTGCGGATTTGCGGGCTGTACCGCTACATCTCCGATTTTGTGAAGACCAAGTGCATGAGCGGTGGCTATCTGGTCTTTCTTGCTTCCGATTAAGCTTCTTACGAGCTTTACCTGAACGTTTGCCATTTAATCCACCCTCCTTAACCTAAAATTTCTTTTGTTGATTTTCCACGAATCGCTGCAACTTCATCTGCGTTGCGAAGCTTGGAAAGACCGTCAATTGTTGCTCTAACAACATTGCACGGATTATTTGAACGAAGAGCCTTAGAACGGATGTCCTTGATACCTACTGTTTCAACAACAGCACGAACGGGACCACCAGCGATAACGCCGGTACCGGGAGCAGCGGGTTTCATAAGAACTACGCCTGCGCCGAATTTACCGATTACTTCGTGAGGAATTGTTGTTCCTTTAAGAGAAACTTTAATAAGATTCTTTTTGGCATCTTCGATACCTTTACGGATAGCATCCGGTACTTCACCGGATTTACCGAGACCGAAGCCTACGGTGCCGTTACCATCACCTACAACTACAAGAGCTGCGAATTTGAAAATTCTACCACCCTTAACAGTTTTAGAAACACGGTTGATAGTAACAACTCTTTCCTGAAGCTCGTTTGCCTGTGTTTCAATATTAGCCAAAGTTATTCCTCCTTCATTAGAACTTGAGGCCGCCTTCACGGGCGCCTTCGGCCAGCTCTTGTACACGGCCGTGATATATATATCCGCCACGGTCAAATACTACATCTGTAATATCTTTCTCAATGGCTCTCTTTGCGAGCATTTCGCCAACCTTGCGGGCTGCGGATTTATTTCCGCCGTATTCTTCAAAATCTTTCTCAACAGATGATGCGCTAACAAGTGTTACACCGTTTACGTCATCGATTAACTGAGCGTAGATATTCTGAAGGGAGCGGAATACATTAAGGCGAGGACGCTCTGCAGTTCCGTTGATTTTACCACGGACTCTCTTATGGCGCTGACTTCTTGCCTTATTGCTGTCAGGTCTGTTAACCATAATTTTTCACTCCTTGATATTAGATTATTTACCGCCCTTAGCGGCCTTACCTTCTTTGCGGCGGATGTATTCGTCAACATACTTGATACCCTTGCCTTTGTACGGTTCGGGGGGACGTACTTCGCGAACTTCTGCTGCAAACTGGCCGACTTTCTGTTTGTCAGATCCTGAAATAATGATCTTGTTCGGACCGGGAACTTCGATTTTGATATCGTCGGTCTCTTTGAAAGTAACAGGATGAGAGAAACCTACTGTAAGAACGAGTTCGTTGCCGTTCTTTGCAGCACGGTAACCAACGCCGTTAACTTCGAGCTCTTTTGAGTAGCCCTTGCTTACGCCCTCAATCATGTTAGCGATGAGAGTACGTGTAAGTCCGTGAAGAGACTTATTGAGATTCTCATCATTAGGACGAGTAACTGTGATTACAGCGCCGTCCTTTTCAACTGTGATATTCTTATGCACTGTTCTGGTGAGTTCCCCTTTGGGACCCTTTACGGTTACAGTGCTGCCGTCGATTGTTACATCAACACCTGCCGGAATATCAATCGGCATCTTGCCTATACGTGACATTCTAACAGCACCTCCTTACCAGATGAATGCAAGAACTTCACCGCCGACATTTGCCTTGCGTGCGTCCTTGTCTGTCATAATACCCATTGATGTTGAAACAATTGCGATACCAAGGCCTTTCATAACCTTGGGCATATCTTCGCAACTTGAGTAAATACGCAGACCGGGTTTTGATACTCTGCGTAAACCGGTAATGACCTGACTTTTGTTCGGGCCGTATTTAAGGATGATTTCAATCATACCCTGTTTACCGTCTTCTTCAACTGAAAAACTTTTGATATAACCCTCATCAACAAGAATCTGAGCAATTGCCTTTTTCATGTTGGATGCGGGAACTTTCACCGAGTCATGCTTCGCTGAATTAGCGTTGCGGATTCTAGTAAGCATATCGGCGATAGAATCAGTAATTTGCATACCGTCAACCTCCTTTTAACAATTGCTCTTACCAGCTTGCCTTCTTAACTCCAGGAATTTTGCCCTCATGAGCAAGTTCTCTGAAGCAGATACGGCATACTCCGTACTTGCGAAGGTAGGCATGTGGTCTACCGCAGATTTTACATCTGTTGTACTGTCTTGTTGAGAATTTTGCAGCTCTCTGCTGTTTCTCTTTCATTGCTTTTTTGGCCACAGTTATTCCTCCTTACTTTGTGAACGGAGCGCCCATAAGTGTAAGCAATTCACGGGCTTCTTCGTCTGTATTTGCGGTTGTAACAAAGCAGATGTCCATACCGCGAACTTTATCAATTTTATCGTAATCGATTTCAGGGAAAATGAGCTGTTCTTTGATACCCATTGAGTAGTTACCACGGCCATCAAATGAATCAGGATTGATACCTCTGAAGTCTCTTACACGGGGGAGAGCGAGATTGAAGAATCTGTCGATAAATTCATACATTCTGTCTCCACGAAGTGTTACTTTAACACCGATTGTCATACCCTCACGAAGTTTGAAGTTAGCAACTGATTTCTTTGCCTTACAACGAACCGGAGTCTGACCTGTGATCTGCTTGATATCTGAAACGATAGCATCAACAACCTTCGGGTTTTCTCTTGCTTCGCCGCAACCAACATTGATTACGATTTTATCAAGCTTCGGGATTTGCATAACACTTTTATATTCAAACTTTTTCATCATTGCAGGTGCAACTTCGTTTGTATAAAACTCTTTTAATCTTGCTGCCATGTCATGTTTCCTCCCTCTTATTTAATTTCTGCTAAGCAGTCGCTCTTTTTGCAAGTGCGGACTTTTTCGCCTTTAGCATTGATTTTGCTGCCTGTTCTTGTGGGACGACCACATTTGGGGCAGATGAGCTGAACTTTATCAGCGTAGAGAGCACTTTCAGCCTTAACAAGACCGCCCTGTTCGCCGGCCTTGCGGGGTTTAACGTGCTTTGTTACGATATTGATGCCTTCAACGATAACTTTGCCCTCTTTGGGAGATACCTCAAGCACCTTACCTCTTTTACCGCGATATTTGCCGTTGATAACAACGACTTCGTCGCCTGTTTTAACGTGAAGTTTACTCATGTTGTTCTCCTCCCTATTAAAGCACTTCGGGAGCAAGTGAGAGAATTTTTGTGAAATCTTTTTCACGAAGTTCTCTTGCTACCGGTCCAAAGATACGTGTGCCTTTGGGATTTTTATCTTCTCTGATTATAACGGCTGCATTTTCGTCGAAACGGATATATGTTCCGTCTTCACGACGAACGCCGCTAGCTGTACGAACTACTACAGCTTTTACAACTTCGCCTTTTTTAACGACACCGCCGGGAGCTGCTTTTTTAACTGAAGCAACTACGACGTCACCGATATTGGCATACCTCCTGCCTGAACCGCCGAGTACGCGAATGCACATAAGCTCTTTCGCACCGGTGTTGTCGGCAACCTTGAGGTAACTCTGTTGCTGTATCACAGTGTTTGCCTCCTTCTTATCCTGCTAAATTATTTAGCTTTCTCGATTATTTCGACAACACGCCATCTCTTATCTTTTGACATCGGACGTGTTTCCATTACAAGTACACGGTCGCCTATACCACATTCGTTTTTCTCATCATGTGCTTTAAGCTTAACTGTGCGATTGATGATTTTCTTGTAAAGCGGATGCCTTACTTTGTCCTTGACGGTTACGACAACTGTCTTTTCCATCTTATCGCTGGTAACAATACCAACCTGAGTTTTTCTGAGGTTTCTTTCGCTCACTGCAACTGACCTCCCTTTCCTTATGCGTTAGTGCCGTGAAGTTCGATATCGCGCTGAACTGTTTTGATTCTTGCAATATCCTTTTTAACGGCATTAATGCGCATGGGGTTATCGAGCTGGTTGATGGCCTGCTGGAAGCGCAGTTTGAACAGTTCATCTTTCAGTTCAAGAAGCTTAGCATCCAGCTCTTTAGCAGAGAGTTTTCTGATTTCACTGGCTTTCATTATTGCTCACCACCCTGTTCTTCCTTAGTTACAAACTTACATTTGATGGGAAGTTTGTTAGCTGCGAGACGCATAGCCTCACGAGCAACTTCCTCACTTACGCCGGCAATTTCAAACATGATTCTGCCGGGTTTAACAACGGCTACCCAATATTCGGGTGAACCTTTACCGGAACCCATTCGAGTTTCAGCCGGTTTTTCTGTAATCGGCTTATCCGGGAAAATTTTAATCCAAACCTGGCCACCACGCTTGATGTAACGTGTCATCGCGATACGGGCTGCCTCGATCTGATTTGAAGTAATCCATGCGGGTTCGAGAGCCTGAAGACCGAAATCGCCATGAGATACTTTGTTACCGCGAAGTGCTTTACCTGTAAGACGGCCTCTGTGCACTCTACGATGTTTAACACGCTTAGGCAATAACATTATTTAGCTCCTCCTTCCCTGCGAGGTCTGCGGCGTTCACGACGATTTGTGTCTTTGCTTTCGTGAAGAACCTCACCTCTGTAAAGCCAAACCTTTACACCGATACGACCGTAAGTTGTTTTTGCTTCTGCAAAACCATAGTCGATGTCAGCTCTGAGTGTCTGGAGAGGGATTGTACCCTCTTTGTAAGTTTCTGAACGAGCGATTTCTGCACCGCCAAGACGTCCTGAAACCTGAGTTTTGATACCTTTTGCACCGAGTTTCATTGCGCGGCCGATTGACTGCTTGAGAGCACGACGGAAAGAAATTCTTCTTTCGAGCTGTGAAGCAATGTTTTCAGCTACGAGCTGTGCATTGAGATCGGGCTGCTTAACTTCGATGATGTTGATTGAAACATCTTTATCAGTAGCAAGCTTTTTCTTGCATACTTCTTTAAGCTTTTCGATTTCTGCGCCGCCACGGCCGATTACGAGACCGGGTTTTGCACAGCTGATATTGATGCGGATGCGTTTTGCATCACGTTCAATTTCAACCTTGGGAACACCTGCGGGAGCAAGTGTTTCGAGAAGATACTCACGAAGTTCGTAGTCTGATACGAGAGTATCGCCGAAATCCTTATGGTTTGCGTACCAACGAGAATCCCAATCTTTGATTACACCGATTCTTAAACCGGTGGGATGAATTTTCTGGCCCATAATTTTACCTCCTCCTCGCTTATTCTTTTTCCTTAAGTGTCAGAGTAATGTGCGAGGTTTTCTTGTTGATTCTGAATGCACGACCCTGAGCTCTCGGTCTTATACGCTTGAGGATGGGACCCTGACAAACGTAGCATTCTGCTACATAAAGTCTGGATGCATCCATGTTGTGGTTATTTTCTGCATTGGCCATTGCTGATTTGAGTAATTTCATCAGCGGTTCACACGCAGCCTTGGGCGTGTGTTTGAGAATTGCCATTGCTTTGTCTGCCGGCTGATTGCGGATAAGGTCTAAAACGATCTGCACTTTACGGGGTGCAATACGTACATAGGTTACTTTCGCAGTAGCTTGCATGATTTACACACTCCTTTCGACTGATTATTTACCTGAATTAGATGTTTTTGAACCTGCATGACCTTTGAAGGTTCTTGTGGGAGCGAACTCGCCTAACTTATGTCCTACCATATCTTCTGTTACATATACGGGAACGTGTTTACGTCCGTCATGAACAGCAAATGTGTGACCGACAAAGTCAGGGAAAATTGTTGAGCTACGGCTCCATGTTTTGAGAACGATTTTTTCGCCCTTCTTATTCATTTCCTCAACTCTCTCGAGCAGTTTCGGTTGCACGAAAGGTCCTTTTTTAACGCTTCTACCCATTATTGATAGCTCCTTTCATCAACTTACTTGCCGTTACGACGTCTTACGATAAGTTTATCGGACTGCTTTTTCTTAGCACGAGTCTTGTAACCGAGAGCAGGTTTGCCCCAAGGTGTGCAAGGACCGGGACGTCCGATGGGAGACTTACCTTCACCACCACCGTGAGGATGGTCGTTGGGGTTCATTACAGAACCGCGGACTGTGGGTCTCCAACCCATGTGACGTTTACGACCGGCTTTACCAATCTTAACGTTTTCATGGTCTGTGTTTCCTACCTGGCCGATAGTTGCCATGCATTTAACAGGAACGTTACGAAGTTCGCCTGAAGGAAGTCTGAGAAGTGCATAAGCACCTTCTTTAGCCATAAGCTGAGCTGCGTTACCTGCTGCTCTTGCGAGCTGACCGCCGCGACCGGGGTTAAGTTCAACGTTGTGGATAAATGTACCTGTCGGGATGTTTTCAAGAGGAAGTGCGTTACCGGGCTTGATGTCAGCATTAGGACCAGCCATGATAGCGTATCCGATCTTGAGTCCATCGGGAGCAAGGATATATCTCTTATCGCCATCTTCGAATTCTACGAGTGCGATGTGAGCTGATCTGTTGGGATCATACTCGATTGTTTTAACTGTACCTTTTACATCGAAGTTATCTCTCTTGAAGTCGATAACACGGTATTTTCTACGGTTACCGCAACCACGATGACGAACAGTTATTCTTCCGTAGCTGTTACGACCTGATTTGTTCTTGAGGGGTTCAAGAAGGCTTCTTTCAGGAGCGACTTTTGACAACCCGGAATAATCTGTAACCGACATGTTACGTCTTGCGTTTGTAGTCGGTTTATACATCTTGATTGACATTTTGTTCACTCTCCTATTAGCGGCTTCGCGGAGGATGTCAACCTCCATACTTTACCGCCGGATTTTAAGAATTTGTGTTTTAGTTAATTACATCATTCCATCGAAGAAATCGATTGTTTTTGAATCTTCAGTAAGTGTAACGATAGCTTTTTTCCAAGAAGCTGTGTAGCCCTGGTTCATACCCTGTCTTCTGAGATGACCTCTAACGTTCATTGTGTTTACTTTAGAAACTTTAACGTTAAAAAGAGTTTCAACTGCTTTTGCAATTTCAATCTTGTTAGCGTCTTTAGCAACCTTGAATGTGTATTTCTTATCTGAAACACCCATCATACTTTCTTCTGTGATAATCGGACGGAGGATGATGTCCTGTGCTAATTTACTCATGCATATACCTCCTCGATTTTTGCAACTGCATCCTTAAGAACAACTACTGTGTCGCAGTTGAGGATGTCGTAAACATTAAGTGTGTTAACTAGAGTTGTTTTTTCACCTGCGATGTTACGTGCGCTTCTGTAGATAACTTCGTTTTTCTCGGGAAGATCTACGAGAACATTTTTACCTGTTTCGAGGT
>JAGBHV010000029.1 GCA_017935325.1 Clostridia bacterium | reverse complement strand
TTCTCATCAACTGTGTCATACACTTCGCCGGAAGGTAATGAGCCTGAACGGGAATGATTACGCTATCTGCCGCCGATAAAGCATTGAGAGTCATCATACCGAGCGAAGGTGAACAGTCGATAATAATATAATCGTAATTATGCTTTACTTCGTTCAGGTAGTTTCTCAAAATGGCTTCACGGTTCATTGCGGTAACAAGACTGATTTCAAAATCGAAAAGGTCGCTGTTAGACGGGATAAGGTCAACGCCTTCTTTATGATGTAGAATACCTTTCATTGGCTCTTTGCACTTATCCTGCATAACTTCAACCATTTTGTCCGGTAGTGCAACGGGTAGATTGTCCGTATCTTGCCATCCAAGACAAGTTGTGAGGTCGCCCTGTGGATCGGCATCTACAAGGAGTACTTTTTTACCTTGCATTGCCAAGCCTACGCCTAAGTTGACTGTGGTGGTCGTTTTACCGACACCGCCTTTTTGATTACATATAGCAATCGTGTTACAGTGGGGCATTGTCTTTGCTCCTTTCTATTAGATTCATAGTTGTAATAACAAACTATGTACTTGAACGGATCATTTCCTAACCGTTCGTGGCAATATTTGTTCTCAACACCCCTTGCCAAGCAAATCGCTTTGGGTAATCACTAAGGAACAGACTGCTTATCTGTATCATAGGAATTTCACCTCTGCCGGGTTCTCCGCCAGCTCCGTAGAGAAGTATCATTATCATTTTGACTGTCATCGCCGTATCAGGAGCAACCTGATACTCATAATGGGAGTTCTCGCTACTCTTATATAAATAGAGTCACGGCGTACCTATTAAAGTGGCTATCATCAAAAATAAGGTCTTAGTGAAAGACTATTCAGTTGTCAAAATTCGAGTGAAAAAGTCATCCTAAACGGAGTCAGGAAAATAACCCTTTCACTCATTTGGACAAAGGGGTGCATTTTGGACACCCATTTTTGATGTTTTTCAAAAAAATTTTCAAATTATTTTTTTGCAACAAAAAAAGCCGCCTGCTTCAATAAGAAACAGACGGCTCAAAGACCTCTATATGTATTTGATTTTCACCATTCTTTGCTTTGCGAAACTTACCTTATAAATAAGCTCATCAACTGCATCAGTATATCGACCTTCTGCTAATAGTTTATTTTTGAGATAAACAAGTGACTGTAAAACTTGGTTTCGTTCTTCATCTGATAAATAAAGATAATACTTTCTACCTCTCATATTATCGCTCTCCCATCTTTACTTATATAATATAGATGGGTAACGATTATTTCAAATGTACCATTAACTTGTAAGCCACCTTGCACAATTTCTTCTGTTGCAAAAATGATTTGTTATTAGCGTGTTGCAAAAGTGTTGCAAAAACAATTTAGCAAAAATAAAGAAACCCGAAAACCCTTGTAAAATAAGGGTTTTCGGGTACATCAAAACCTATTTGGATTACTCCCACTCTATTGTGCCTGTGGGCTTGGGAGTGAGGTCGAAGAGAACACGGTTGATGCCATCAACTTCTGATGTGATACGTGCAACGATTTTGTGAAGAACCGCATAGGGAACTTCTTCAACAGTTGCTGTCATAGCATCTGTTGTGTTGACTGCTCTGATAATTGCCGGCCAACCTTCGTAACGGCTGTCATCTTTAACGCCTACTGATTTAATATCGGGCACTGCGATGAAATACTGCCATACTTTGCCTGCAAGACCTGCAATTTCAAATTCTTCGCGAAGAATTGCATCTGCTTCCCTGAGTGCATGAAGTCTGTCACGTGTGATTGCGCCGAGACAACGTACACCAAGTCCGGGGCCGGGGAAGGGCTGACGGTAAACCATATTTGCAGGAAGACCGAGAGCATCGCCAACAACTCTTACTTCGTCTTTAAAGAGGAGTTTAATAGGTTCGACAAGTTCCATTGCCATTTCTTCAGGAAGGCCGCCTACGTTGTGGTGTGATTTAACTGCTTTTTTGCCTTCTGCCTGCTTGATGCTTTCAAGAATATCGGGATAAATTGTACCCTGTGCAAGGAAAGAAATTCCATCAAGTTTTGCTGATTCTTCATCAAAAACCTTAATGAATTCTGCACCGATAATTTTGCGTTTCTTTTCAGGATCACTTACTCCTGCAAGAAGATCAAGGAAACGGTCTGTCGCATCAACGTAAACAAGGTTTGCATCAAGTTCTTTACCGAAAACTTCAATAACCTGCTCACTTTCGCCCTTACGCATAAGGCCATGGTTTACGTGAACACATACAAGCTGTTTGCCGATTGCCTTGATGAGAAGAGCTGCAACAACCGAAGAGTCAACACCACCTGAAAGTGCAAGAAGAACTTTCTTGTCTCCAACCTGCTCGCGTACTGCTTTTACCTGTTCTTCAATAAATGCATCTGCGAGTTCTTTTGTGTTGATTCTCTGCATTGATTCGGGACGTACATTGTTTTGCATAAAAACTCCTCCAATTTGTCAATTTATGTTTTTTATTATATACCCATATCACAAAAAATTCAATATATTTATAAATACAAATTTTTCTTATTTTTTGCAGTCAAATAGTAAAAATTGCATATTAATCTGAAGAAAAAGTTATAGCAGATATTGAAATACATATACTAATGTGTTAAAATTTATTAAGATAAATTAAGAAGGATGTATTTTTTTATGAAAAAATGTGATATTGCCGTTATCGGCGGTGCAACCTCCGGTTCATTTTTTGCAAGAAAAATGGCCGAAAAAGGCTTCAGCGTAAAAGTTATTGAAAAGTGTTCCCGCGAAAAAGTCGGAAGCAGATATGACATTTTTCATATTGGCAGAAAGGAATTTGAAAGATTTTCTATCCCACGTCCTGTTGAGGGCGATAAGGAATGGGCTTTTGAATTTGAAACAAACTACACTGCTGCACCTTCAGGCAAATATCCGATAAAAACATTTGACCCGATGGTTGGTCTTCACATGCACGACTATACACTTCTTATGAACAAATGGGCAGAAGAAAAAGGTGCTGAAATTGAATATGAAGCCACCTTTGAAGATTTCATATATGAAAACGAAAAAATTGCAGGTTTTACATATTCTAACAAAGACGGCACACACCGCCTTTTTGCAAAATGCGTGGTTGACTGCTCAGGCATTGCCGCTGTTGCAAGAAGAAAGTTGCCCCACAACTGTAAAATTGAAAACTTTGAAGTAACTCCTGAAGATATGTTTTACGTTGTGCTGAAGTATGTTAAATTCAAAGACCCTGATTTTATTTACAATACATCTTCCACAGGATGGCCGTCATATAAATCCTGGCTTGCACCTCAGGCTGACCCCAACGGCGGAATTTTAGGCATTGGTGCTTGCAACAGTTACGAGCAGGCAGAAACAATATTACATGATGTTATTAAAAATGTTCCCCTGCCCGAATATACAATTACCCGCACAGAAAAAGGTAAAACACCTTACACAAGACCGCCCTATTCTTTTGTTACGGATAATTTCATTGCGACGGGCGATGCAGGATGTCTGACAAAGCCTAACAACGGCGAAGGTGTTACAAGCAGCATGGTACATATGAAAATTGCCGCTGATGTGTTGGCGGATGCGCTGAAATCAGGAGACCTGAGCGAAAAGAATCTCTGGAAGATAAACAAGATTTATAATAAAGAACAGGGAGCTGATTTTGCAAGCACAAGAGCGTTGCTTACAAAAGTTGTTAAAGCTACAAATGATGAATTTGAATTTATTTTTGAAAAAGCTCACGATGTGTTGCAGAGTTTCCTTGACGGAGCAGCAGACGGGCCTGAAATAAAGCTTCCCCTACCTGCTCTTATTAAAGCTGTCGGCAAAATTGCAGGCGGAATTTTTGCAAAAAAAGTTTCAGTAGCAACGCTGAAATCAGCACTTGAAGGCGTAAGTCTTTCGGGAAAGCTGAAAAAGCATTACCTTGATTTTCCCGATTCACCTGACGGATATTACGCATGGAAAAAGCAGGCAGACGAACTGTGGAAGAAAGTCGGCAAAATGAGTTAATAATCGGACTTTTTGTCCGACCGAAAGGAGAAATATAAATGAACGAAAAATTACTTGCATTAGGCAAAAAATTGTTAGCAGTTTTACTTGCAGTTTTAATCCCCGTTTTAGCTGCTGTGATTTCTTTTGACCCGTTTGCAAAATACGACGAAGGCGTTGTTGATTGTCTTGAAAAAACAGGTGGTCTTGTCAAAGGCGTCTGTCACGCTGACCCCGATTACGAGCTTATCAAAGAAGCAGGCATTAATTGGACAAGAAAAGATATTCCCTTCCTTTATGACCACGAAGGCAATATCAGCCAGAGTTACCTTAACTGGAAGGCCGAAATGAAGGCTTATGCTGATAACGGAATCAAAATTTTTGCTATCACACCCTACCCCTACAAATTCCTTGAACATGGCATCGACCCCAGAACTCCCGAAGGCAAACTGAAGGTTCAGGAAACAGCAAAATATTATGTTGAAGACCTTAAAGATATCGTAGGTATTTTCCAGGTTACCAACGAAATGGGCATTGACCGTTTCACACTTCCCCTTACTATTGACGAAGCAGCAGAGTTCATTGCAATGCAGCTTGAAGTTATGGACCCTCTTTGCGAAGAATACGACATCCTTCTCGGCTATAACATTGCAAACTTTGAGCTTCCCTTCAAAATGCTCAAGTACAACGATTATCTCGACTATATAGGCCTTGACCTTTATCTCGGCTGTTTCGAAGATATACTCCACGAAATCGATACTTTTGTGGCTCTTGCAGGTCTTGTTCACCTTATTTCAGGAAAGCCCATCATTTACTGCGAATTTGGTTATATGGGCTATGGCGAGCCGAAAACACCTGAAGAAAAAGTGGCTGTACTTCAGAAATACGGTTACAACAGTGAAGCAGAAGCAACTGCAGATATGGACAATTTCATTCAGAAGCTTCCTGAAGATATGAAAGAAGAAATTCTTGAGCTTTATCCCGATTACACTGCTGAGCAGTATGCAGACGTGATTTTCCGCGGTGAATACATGAACCACTTCTATACATCACTTCCCGAAGGATATTACCTTGACGGATATACTCACACTCCCGATGGACAGGCAAAATTCTTTGCAGACCTTATTCCGAAGCTGCTTTCAAAAGATTACATTGTCGGTACAGTTATTTACTGTTGGGGTGACAGCGATTCATGCTACGTTTGCGGACAGTCCGACTGCCCTGTTGAAACAGGTTGGGGACTTGTAGACGGCCAGGGAAATCCCAAACCCTCTTATTACGCTGTGCAGAAAGCTTTTGCGGAATCAGACAGATAAATTTATACACTGACAAAAATATCCGATTTCAGAAGAAATCGGATATTTTTTATTATTTTGCTTTAGACCATGTTGCAGGCATGGCAAATATAATCAACGGGAAAATTTCAAGACGTCCTAAAAGCATTGCAATACTCAGAATTATCTTTGAAAAAATTGAATATTCAGCATAGTTTGCCGCAGGACCTACCGCAGCGAAACCCGGACCGATATTATTAAAACAAGCTGCAACGGCACTGAAATTTGTTTCAAAATCAAAACGATCTATTGACAACGCAAGGAAAAGCAATACAAAACAGATAATATAAACAGCAAGGTAAACGCATACACCTGTGATTGTCTGCTCTTCAAGCCTTTTACCCTCAAATGTTACAACCTTGACTGAGCGAGGATGAACAAGACGTTTTATTTCACTGTAAATCTTTTTCACAAGTATTACAAGACGCGAAACTTTGAAACCGCCGCCTGTTGACCCGGCACAAGCACCGACAAGCATAAGACAGAACAAAATTGCCTTTGAGAAAGACGGCCACAAATTAAAATCCTGTGTTGCGTAGCCCGTTGTTGTTATGATACTTGAAACCTGGAAAGCAGAGTGTCTTATTGTATCTGAAACATCGCCGTAAAGCGGATAAATATTGAAAGCTATTGTAGCTATCGCAACGGCAACAATGCCGAAATAAACCCACATTTCAGTGCTTTTCACAACTGATTTGAATTTACGGATTAAAAGCAGGTAGTAAATGTTGAAATTCACACCGAAAAGAAGCATAAATATCGTAATTACCCACTGAAGATAACTGTTGTACGAACCAATGCTGTCAGCTTTTATACCAAATCCACCCGTACCCGCAGTACCAAAAGAATGAACGAGGCTGTCGAAGAAAGGCATCCCACCTGCATAAAGAAGAACCACTTCAATAACCGTCATTGCTATGTAAATAAGATAGAGAATTTTTGCCGTATCCCTGATTTTCGGCACCAATTTGCCAACAACAGGGCCGGGTACTTCTGCACGCATAATATGAATTGAGCGTTTTGAAACATTAGGCAGAATAGCCATAACAAAAACAAGAACGCCCATACCACCAATCCAGTGTGTAAGACTTCGCCAGAAAAGGAGGCCCTTGCTCATAGCTTCCACATCAGTTAAAATCGATGCCCCCGTTGTTGTAAATCCGCTTACTGTTTCAAAAACAGCATCGATATAATGGGGAATTTCACCGCTTATTGTGAAAGGTAACGCACCTATAAGTGAAAGCAGAATCCACGATAGGGTAACCGTTGTAAAACCTTCTTTTGCATATATAACATCGTTGTTTGTACGGCAGACAGCCATCAGAACGGTCCCCAAAACAACTGCAATAAGCACTGCAAGCAAAAACGACCAGGCACATACTTCTTTATAATAAAAAGAAATAAAGCACGGAATAAGAAGCATCAACGCTTCCACAAGAACAATTTTGCCGACTGTGCCAAACACCATTTTATGATTCATCCGAATTACCCCCAATTGATAATATCGGACAAGTCATTTATTCTGTGTCCTGATGTAAGCACTACAACTTTATCCCCTGCTTTTATCACATCATCGCCATCGGGGATAATTATTGTTTTCTTTTCTCTGATAATACCGCCGATGAGCAGATTTGATTTAAACTGAATCTCTTTAAGGGGAATATCTGCTATTTCGCAATCTTCATGCACTATAAATTCAAGCGCTTCAACTTTACCGTCCATCAGTTTATACATTGTCTCAACGCTGCTGCCCATTGAATTTTCAAGAGCGCGCGCATATCTGACGAGAATATCCGTTGTTGCTGTTTTAGGAGAAATTATAGAATCGATTCCCAATTTATCTGCAACTGTTGCGAACTCTGTACGGTTTATTTTTGCAATAACTTTCGGGATGTTCTGAGATGACGCAAAATACGAAAGAATAACATTTTCTTCATCCATGCCTGTAAGGGATACGAAAGCATCCATTGAAGCAAGCCCTTCTTCTATAAGCACATCTTCACGTGCAGCATCAGCATTTATAACATCAACTTTAGGTAACAGTTCTGAAAATTCTTCACATTTCTTTATGTTTGAATCTATGACCTTTACATTGCAGCCAAGACCCAGAAGCATTTTCGAGAGATAATATGCCGTCTTGCTTGCACCTATAATCATAACGTTCTTTGCCTGTTTCTGCAGAATGCCGAGGCTCTTGAGAAGACGCTGAATTTCGATGGGGTCTGCAGTCAGAGCTACCTTATCCCCGCCTTTGAGCACAAAGTTACCATCAGGAATAAAAACCTCATTGCCGCGCTGAATGACACAAACAAGAAATTTATAAGAATATTTCTTTCGCATATGTTCAAGGGTCATTCCGTCGAGGACCGAATCCGCTTTCAGGCGGATTTCTACCATTTCAAAATTCTTCACGGAGAAACTTTCAACTTTAACTGCAGACGGGAATTTCAGAATATTAAAAATTTCACGTGCAGCAAGTTTTTCCGGATTAACTGCCATTGAGAGTTTAAGATGCTGACGAAGCATACCAAGACTTCTGTCGTTGAACTCAAGGTTACGTATTCTTGCAATGGTATTTTTTGCACCCATTCGTCTTGCTATAAAACAGCTTAACATATTCAATTCATCTGAACCTGTGAAAGCTGCAAACAATTCTGCACTCTCAATTCCGGCATCCGTAAGAATATCGCTGTCTGCGCCGTTTCCGCAAAGTCCGATAACATCGTATACATTAGTAATTTCACTTATTAATGCGGGGTTATTATCAACAACTGCAACGTCATGACCTTCCGAAACAAGATTCGAAACTACAGCTCTGCCGATTTTTCCGCATCCTACAACTACAATTTTCATAATGCATCTCTTTTCAAAACATTATTATTGTCTGTGTATTGTACTACAAATTGTGCGAAAAGTCTATACATTTTTTGATTTTTCACAAAAAAAAGCAGGAAGCATACGCTTCCTGCCTCAGTAATTTAAGAATTAATATGTGCCCATTGAACCGTCCTGCATAAGAGTTGCGTCCATATTTGCAAGTGAAATCATAATTGAAACATCCATTGCATCGACGTAACCGTCTTTGAAGAGGTCAAGAACTTTAAGTGTAGTTGTATCAGGGTCGTCACCTGAGTTTACAACTTCTGTAATGTAACCAACGTCGTATGTATCTATAACTGCGTCACCGTTTGCATCACCGAATACGAGAACTGTATATGTGCCGAGGATTGAACCGTCTTTTGTGCTTATGAACTGAATCATTGTACCTGTACCGAAACCATTTCTTGTTTCGTAGATTTTGAGTTCAGCTGCGCCAACAAACTTGATAAGTTCACGTGCATCTTCAGCCATTGTACCTTCTTCGAAGCCGTAGATATAACCGTTTTCATCAATTACAAGACCTGTGCCTTCAAGGTCAATAGTGAATACAAATTCAAGGTTTTCAGTAGCATCGATAATTGTTGCAGTCAATGCATCAATATCACCCTGTTCTGTAATGTCTGTCTCCTCATTATATTTACCGGCTATCATAAGAGCTTCGTTCAATTCACTTAATGATCCGCCTTCTATCTCATAGCCTGTTTCTCTCATTTCTCTGAGTTTAACTGAAGCTGCTGTCATAGCATCTTTGAGGTTTGTGAGGTCGGCTTTCTTAAGTGTTGTTCCGAGTTCTTCAATTGCCAAAGCAATTTCTCCTGCCATCCTGTCAACTTCTGCCTGATTATTTTTCTTGAGGTCCCAGTTAACATTAGCAAATAACTCGCTGACTGCTTTATGCTTATCTTCATCATAATGTTCAATCAACATATAACCGAACTGTTTCTGTAAGTTTTCAATTGCGCCGTAATCAGCAGGAGCATATTCAAGTGAACCAAGCATTTCGTTAAGCTGTGATACGTAAGCATCAACATCAGCCTGCTTGTCAATTGTGATATTCATATTCATTGATGCCACAAAAGCGTCAACGTGAGCGAGTGAAGCATAAAGGTCTCTGTCGAGTGCTTCATACGCATCAATCGCTTTATCAAGCTCTGTATAATCAGCTCTGATGTATGTAAGACCTGCAACAGCCTGATTGATAGCAACGATAAATTCGTTTACTTCTTCCTGATGCTGAATATCGAGGTCATAGTTAACTTTGCTGATTGCTTCTTCAACCTTGTCAATTGATTCCTGTGTATAAGGATATGCACCGTTGTTGTAAGCATATCTTGCGTCATTGATTGCTTCTTCAACCTTTGAGTAGTCAGCAGGAAGAAGTTTGAGCTGTTTTACTGCATCGTAGATTGCATCAATCTGAGCCTGCATTTCTGTTGTCTGACGGCAGTTGAGATCCCAATTTACTGCATTGATTGCATCTTTAACAATCTGATAGTTGCTGTATTCAGATTCTTTGTAACCTTCTGCATAAGCAATAGCTGCGTTAACTTTTGTATAGTCAGCAGGAAGAAGGTTTTCTTCTGCTCTTGCGAGGACAGCTCTGATTTCTGCTTCCATAGCGTCTACTTCAGCCTGTCTGTCCTTTGTATAACCTGCAACAACCTTTGAAATTGCAAGGTCAAGCTCATCGATGTAATCTTCATTGAAATCTGAAAGAGGTTCAAGTGCATCTGCATCTTCGATTGCATCACGTACGCCTGAATAATCAGCTTCTGCAAGCTTGAGGTTTTCAATTGCATCGCGGATATCTTTTGCATAGCCGTCAACAATTTCCTGATTATCAAGAGTTATATTCCAATCGATACCTGCAATAATTTCTTCGATTCTGTCGTAGTTTGCATACCAATCTTTATTTTCAACTGCTTCTGCTTCTTCGATTGCTTTTTCTACATCTGAATAATCAGCAAGAACAAATTCAAGACCTTTGATAGCATCGCGGATTGCTTTTTCGTAACCGTCAACAACGTCCTGTTCAACAATCTTCTTACCTTCTACAACTGCTGCAATTGCTTCGTCAACAATTGAGAAGTTTGTGTATTTGTTTCTGTCAAGTGCATTTGCATCTGCAATTGCATCTTCAACACCTGAGTAATCAGCGTCTCTGTAGTTTGCAGGAGTAAGCTCTGCAAGTGCATATTTAAGGTTTTTAGTTATTTCATCAACTTCACTCTGCTTATCAAATGTTGCACCGTAGTCGATTGTTGCAACAACATCCTTGATTGCTTTAACAATTTCAGGTTCGTAAAGAGCGAGAACTTCTTCTGAAGGAATCTTTGCAACCTGCTCATTAAGTTCTGTAAAGTCAGCTTTAACCTTTTCAAGACCGTCAAAAGAGCTTCTGATCTGAGTAATAAGCCTGTTCATCTCATCAATATGAGTGTATGTTTTTCTGTCTGTACCTGTGTAGGTTACAGCAGCCTTACCGAGGAAAGTATAACCTTCAACACGAAGTGAATTCCATGTGTTATATGAGTCTGCAACGTATTTTGATGCATCATATTCAGGAGTAAGTGCAAGTGCTTTCTGGAGTTCTGTAGTGTCAAGAATACGGTAATCTGAAAGGATTGCAATTGCTTTTTCAAGTTCGTCTGCTGCTGCGTCAACATCAGCCTGCTTGTCAATTGTGTAGCCTTTTACTGCGTTTGCTTCAATGTAAGCATTTTCAAAGTTTTCCCATGCCTGGTCAAAACCTTCGGTTTGCGTAAGGAGTTTTCCGTTATCGTATTCCTCGTAAACTGCGTCAGCATTTTCAATCTGAGTAAGAAGTTCAGTTGTATCAGCCTCAACATATTTAAGGTTAATTTTTGCAGTAACAATAGAGTTAAGTAATACGTTAATATCGTTCTGTGAATTTGCTTTGAGTGAGCGTGAAAGTGCTTTTGCATTGTTCACTGCACCATCATAAGCTGCCCATGTTGTGTTTGTATAGTCTGATGCTTTTTTAGTTGCGTGTTCTGCAATTGCTTTATCAAGATATGTATAAACGGCGTCGGAGTATGTAAGATTTGCAATCATATTGCGGAGAGTTGCAGTATAACCGTCAACGATATCCTGCTGATATTTGTAGAGACTACCATTGAAGTTATTGTTATACCATGCCCACACAGCATCTGTTGCTTCCTGTGTATAAAGACGGAGTTTCTCTTCACCGAGAGATGTGCCGCCATCATATGTTCTTACTGTTACTTCGCTGTTTTCAATTGCAAGGAATTCATTAGCTGCATTATCGAATGCCGTATAGTCAGCTTTAACGGGTACAAGAGCATTCTTTGCATTTTCAATAGCAGTACCTGTTGATGCTGATGCAGCACTCTGGCAAGCTAATCTGAAGGCATAGTTAGGTCCGGCAATAGCCCTACCTACAAGGGCAGCTTTTTCAAGCGCTGCAAGGTAAGCATTCCATGAATCTGCAGTATAATAGCTCTTTTCACGGCCCTCTGCAAGATACTTATTAAACTGCTCTGAAGCACCGTCTCTATGTGTATCCTCTCTGTAGTACATTTCAATTGTTTTCCAATCTGAATAACCTGGGTGTTCTCCTGCCTCGCCCGTTTCTTTTTGAATCGTGAAATTATAGTATCCAGATTGAATTGAAGACAAAACAAACCAACCAGTTGTCTCTATCTCTCTTGGAGAGGTTTCCCAACCATTCATATCATCCCAACTCAAACTTTTCATAGTAATGCTGGTAGGATGTGTTCCGGTCAATTTCCAATCCAAGTAAGCCGAGTGACATCCGTTCCACCATTTATCTGTCGTTTTCTGCTTAGATGACAAGTTAATATTCGGAGTTTGCACGTAACATGTATTAATTTCATTAAAATAAGAAAATTGATAACGGCTACCTGCTGTCGGTGGAGACCCTGAACCTGAACCCACAGCACCTGTCTGATAACCGTTTGCAGAAACAGCACCGTAGCCGTAGCCTGTCATACCTGCATACTTAATATTACCGCTGTTATCAAGAAGGTCATAGTTACATTCGTAACGGATAAGACCTGCAAGGCCTGCGTTAAGTGTACCTGTTACGCTGAATGACTGACCGCTTGTGCCGATAACTTTACCGATAGCATTTGAATCAACATAAACAGTTGAAAGAGCAGATGTCTCATCCTGGTAATATCTGATTGTAGCGGTAATTGAATTTACCTTAATCTGATAATCGGAATTCTTACTCTTGATAGTAATAGTAGTGCTGAAGGAAGTACCTGTTGCATCACCACTTTCAAGACTGAATGCATTGATAGCTTCAACACCGCCCCCTGCTGCACCCGCATTAGCAACGACTGAGCCGAATCCGATGGAAACAGACGTCATCATCACTACAACTACGAGCAAGAGTGATAACAATTTCTTTTTCATAACATACTCCGCCTTTCGATTAGTTTTAATGAAAAATAAATTTACTGAAATTGAGTGATTTTATCAAAGGAATCAGTTTTTTCCTAAAAAAGGGTATACTAATCCACTTATAGATATAATCTCATAGTCATTATATAGTAAAATCAAATTATAATCAAGTAGTTTGGCAAATTTTCTTGAAAATTTGTGTAAAATCAATAAATACGCAGGCTACTTTTTTGTAATGCGACCTGCGTAGTTTTGTTTTAAGCGATAAATTATAATTTATATGTGTCAAGTGAAAAGTTGAAAATGGCCCCCTTGCCTAAAGGGGGCTGGCAAAACCGTAGGTTTTGACTGGGGGATATTGCAAAAAAGTTTAATGAAATCAATGTAATAATATCCCTCCGTCTT
>JAGBHV010000028.1 GCA_017935325.1 Clostridia bacterium | reverse complement strand
GGGGCTTGCTCCCGCCGTTTGTTATTTTGCGTAAGATTTGGCGGCAGGACCAAGGCCCTGCCCTACGAGTGTTAAAATTAAATTGAGATTTCGTAGGGGTCGGCGTCCTCGACGACCCGTTAAATTATGCGTTATTTTCAGGCGGACGCCCACTGGGCGCCCCTACGATATTGAATTTGCAATTTTATGTAAGATTATAATTTATCGCTGACATTTCCAAACGTGTCATTCTCGAGCGAAGCGAAGAATCTCGTTTGGAAATATTTTATGTGTTGCCATTTTGAGATCCTTCGCTACGCTCTAGGATGACAACAAAATGGCAAGGTTAGCCACAGATAAATTATAATTTATCGGTTGAAAACCATTTATGGCATTGTATCTGCAATTTGTTATGAAATTCATATCAGTGATAGATGAAAAACTCCCCTTGAAAATGCAAGGGGAGCTGTTGTTTTGCAAGTAAACGACAGAGGGGATTTTTCGTTGAAAATTATAATTTATATGTTTTCAGTCTTAATGCGTTTGTAACTACAAAAAGGGAGCTTAAGCTCATGGCGATTGCGCCTATCATCGGAGAGAGCAACAGACCGAAAGCGGGGAACAGCACGCCCGCGGCAACAGGTATTGCAAGGGTGTTGTAGCAGAAAGCCCAGAAAAGATTCTGCCGTATATTTCTTATTGTGATTCTGCTTAAGCGTATTGCACGGTAAACATCCTCAAGGTTATCTTTCATCAGCACAATGCTTGCAGATTCAACTGCAACAAAGCTACCGTTTGCTACGGCACAGCCGATATCTGCCTGCGTCAGGGCAGGGGCGTCATTGATTCCGTCGCCGACCATGATAACAGTCTTGTTGTTTTCCTGAAAATGTTTTACGACGTCTGCTTTTTCAGTTGGTAGGACTTCAGATATGATTTCATCAAAGCCTGCAAGTGAACCGATATATTGGGCGGCTTTTTTGTTGTCACCCGTCAGAAGGACTGTGTGGATACCCATGCTTCTGAGCTTATCTATCGCTGATTTTGCGTTTTTCTTAACGGTGTCAGCAACTGCGATAATGCCGAGGAGCTTGTCTTCCTTTGCCACAAAAACAAGTGTTTTGCCTTTCTCCGTGAGAGACAAAACGTCACTTTCAGATTCAGATATATCAATTCCGTTTTCCTGCATAAGCCTTGCGTTACCTGCAAGGATTTTTTTGTTTTCACCATCTTTTGCTGTGATTCCGAAACCTGCCTTACTTTCAAAGTCGGTTACATCAAAGCTTTCAGCTTCTTCTTCACGTGCTTTTGAGCAGATTGCTTTTGAAATGGGATGCTCTGATAATTTTTCAAGGGAATATGCTGTGCGGAGAATCTGATTTTTATCTTCAGAAATAATGTCGGTAACTGACATTTTGCCCTCTGTGACAGTACCCGTCTTATCAAAAATCACAACGTCCGCCTTGTGTGTTGTTTCAAGTGCCTCACCGTTTTTGATTAAAATCCCTTTTGTTGCGCCGAGACCCGTACCTACGATAATTGCAGTAGGTGTTGCAAGCCCCATTGCGCACGGACAGCCGATTACGAGAACTGATGTGAATATTTTAACTGAAAAAGAAAAGTCGCGGTTTATGATAAACCAGATTATGCCTGCCACAAGTCCGATTCCGATTAAAAGCGGAACAAAAATGCCCGCAACCTTGTCGGCGACTCTTGCGATAGGAGCTTTTTTGTTCTGGGCATCTTCTACGAAACGGATAATTTTTGCAAGGGTTGTATCTTCACCTGTGCGTGTAACTTTAACGTAAATAGCTCCACCCGTCAATATACTGCCGCCTATAACCTCGTCGCCTTCCTGCTTTTCAACGGGATTGCTTTCTCCCGTCAGCATTGATTCGTCCGCACTTGCACTTCCCTGAATCACGATACCGTCAAGAGGGATTTTAGAGCCGTGTTTTACAAGGAAGGTGTCGCCTTCTTTGAGCATGCTTACGGGCACTTCCCATTCACCGTTTTCATCGACTAAAACGGCTGTATCAGGAGTCAGCGACATAAGCGCTGAGATTGAGCTTTTGGTTTTTTCTTTATTCTTTTCTTCAAGGAATTTCCCCACGGAAACCAAAGCCACAACAACTGCGGCAGATTCGTAGTAAAGGTTATGCACAGCATGAGGATTGTCGGAAATGAGGAAAGTCATTACAATGCTGTAAATCAGCGAAGCGGTGCTGCTTAACGCCACAAGAGAATCCATATTCGGCGAGAGATGGAACAAAGACCTGAAACCGCCGATGAAAAACTTTTTGCCCAGAATTAATACAGGGACAGTCAGCAGAAGCTGAATGAGTGCAAAATTAGCAGGGTGAGTGTCTATTGAAATTATATCCGGGACGGGCATATCAGGGAAAAGCATCTGACCCATTGATATAAAAAGCAAAACCGCCGAAAAGAAGATTGATGCTGCCAGTGAGATTTTTTCACTTAAAAAGCTCTTTTCTTCGGTCGGCTTTTCAGCAGGTTTTTCTTCTTCCTTTAATGAAGCGGAAAAACCTGCTTTTTTTATTTTGTTTATAATGTCCTGAGAAGTAGTAAGATTTTCATCATACACTATTGTCAGCCTGTTAAGGGGGAGGTTGACGTTGCTTTCTTTTACTCCGGGAAGCTTTCTTGTGACTCTCTCAACTGAAGATGAGCAGGCTGCACAATGCATTCCCGTTATGTTATAAATTTCTTCTCTCATTGTAAAACCCCCGGTTCAATGCTGTCGTTTATAAAATGTCTTACTCCTATTTTGTAAAACTTTTCAATTTCCTCAAGTGTTTCCGCACCATAGCATGCAGAGAGAATTTCGGCTGAAAATATTTTTTCTATTTTATCGTAAGTGTTGTTTTTGTTTGCTGCATTGAAGCAGAGAGAAACAGATGTATTTTGTCTGCAGAATTCAATGTCTTCGTCTGTGATTTCATCGACGTAATAGATGCACATCAACGTAGGCAGAACTGTTTTGGCATATTCTATTGTTCTTTTGTCAGCAGATGCAATGTAAAAAGAATTATTTAACATTTCTGTCAGTTCGCCGATTAATGAGCGTATCGGTTTTTTTGAATAATTATGAACATAGACTATGGGGGTAATTGAATTATCGTACGCATATTTTGCAGTGTCGCGGACTAATTCTATAACTGCCTTACTGAAAACGGGAGCACCTTTGATATTGTAGTTGAGAAGCTCATAATACTTGTATTCTGACACTTTGCCGTGGCCGTTTGTGGCAACAGAAATGTTTTCATCAGCTAAAGCTACCCATTTTTTATCTCCTGTCAGGCGGGCATCGATTTTTACGCTTGTAAAGCCTTTGATGTGCAAATCGTCAATTGCCAGATAAGTGTTTTTCGGAACTTTTTTGCCGTTTCCGCCATCAGCGGTAAGAATGGTCTGCGTAATATCGATAATTGAGGACTGGGTTAATTCTTCGTGATATTTAATGTCATCGACTGCTTTTACAATACAGAGCACTGCCACAACGAGGCACACTGCAGCAAGAATAAGAGCCGGTATGTGTTTTTTGTTGAATTTAAACGTCCTCATTTTATCAATCCTTAAAATTATAATTTTTTGAAATACGTTGTGTTGCTTTCTCTGAAATTGCAGATTGAGTATACCGCGTTTGACCGTGCGTTGACGCTTTCATCGGAAAGTACAATTTTATTACAGCCGTTTTCCATTGCAATTGCAGTTGCACGGGAGAGAATTGCGGTTAAAATTTCCGCATGTTCAGAATCTGTTTTTATATCGGTAACATACGCGCAAAGCCTGAAGAAGGTTTTGAATTCAGGTTCAATTTTCATTGACAGAAAAGCGCATATGATGCCGTTTTTTTCGCCGACCAATATGTACCTTGAAGTTTCTTTGAGCATGTCGGCAAAAAGCTTCTTTTTCTCTTTGCCGGGAGGGGATACGGGAATATCCTCTTTCTTTTCAAAGAGCTTCATGACAGATGTCAGGTCTTTTTCTTCAGCGTTCCTGATGATAAATTTCATGTTTTTCATCCTTTCTTTTTTTAAAACTATATGAAAGGATGTCCTACTTTATTACAGGGGCTTTGATTGTTTTGTTTATAAAAATCGAAATTGCCGCGCCGATTGCCGTGCCGAATGTTCTGTTTACGGCGGCAACAAGGGGACGGGCGAAATCGATGCCGATGATTATGATAAGAAAAGTAATTACGGTAATCGATGAAGCTTCTTTTCTGCCGATTGCATTGCAAAGCCAGATAAGAAGAAGAACGCCGAAAACGCATACGAAAATGTCACCGCGTTCTGCAAAAAGGTTTGCGTTGATGAGGCTGAGCGCAACAGCGGCAATACCGCCGAGAACAGAGCCTATAATGCGGCTTATACCGAACTGAACCGAACTTTCAATTGTGTCCTGCATGCATATTACCGATGCAATGCATGCAAAAGACGGAGAAGTTCCAAAAAGGTAGTTGTGAATAACGGAAATAATTTTATTGCCTGCGAAATGCATATCGAGGTAATAAAACAATTTGTAAATAAGAAGGCATATAAGCACACATAATGCTGTTTTTATGGTTCTCATTCCGACGGGGAAACGTTTTTTCAATTTAAATCACCGAAAATATTATCCCCATTTATTTTATAATATTATAAATTAATTGTCAAATAAAAAGCTTTGATACGTGCTAAAAATTCACGCGCTTCATTGTAGAAGATAGTACCATAACTGCGCGGGTCAGAGCAGACACCGTAAGCATCAATACCTAATTTTCTTGCAAGAAAAACTGAACGGTAAATGTGATATTCCTGGGTTACTACAACGGCAGAATCAAAGCCGAATTCATCTTTCATTCTCTGCATGGATTGGAAAGTGTTAAGCCCGTACGGGTCAGAAACGATTGAATCTGAATCTACACCTTTTTCGTACGCCACTTTTTTCATTGCCTGAATTTCGTCGTAGTTAGTTGAGTTGTGGGAGTCACCGCTTAAAAGCAGCTTCTTTCCTGCGCCCGCAAGATGAATCTGACTTGCAACAGACACCCTGTCGTACAGCTGATCGCATGGTGTTCCGTCTGCAAAAACCTGTGCACCGAGAGCCAGAACGCAGTCTTTGTCAAGCTTTGCGGCATCTTCTTCTGAAATTATATAAGGCTTTGAATACTGCACAATATAAATATTGATTCCTGCTGCTGCAATAAAGCACAGGGCAAAAAAGGAAAAAATACATATAAGAAGATTTTTATATTTCTTTTTCATTTGCTTTACCTCGAAAAAATGCACCGAAACTAAAGGAAGTTTCCGGTGCATGAGAAATTATTTGATGTTGATTTTTTTCTTCATAAGATAATTTGTAGCAACGAACATAGCCGCTGTGCAGACTATCTGGAATATGATTCCTGCAATGCCGATGAGTGTTCCTGCAGTGCCGTACATTGCACTCTGAACAAGCATAACCTTCTGGTTTGTGATGTACAGTGAAAGCGGGAAATACTGCGTAAGATTAATGAAGGCAGAAAACATTGCAAGGAAAATTGCTATGAACAAAATCACACCGCCTGCACCGCCGAGCTGATTGAGAGGTTTGATGTTTGAAAGTGTGATTGAGAAGAAAATCTGCGAAACAAGAACGAGGATTTCAATAAAAGCAAGCAGCAGAACAACTGCAACTACTTTTAAGATAACTGATTTGTCAGGCAGAGATTCAATCATGTCGTAAATCAATTCAAGCTGTTCAAGGATGGACGGGTCCATTTTGCTGAAGAAATACTTGATGATGAAAGTGTAAATGCCGATGTAGAAAGCATAACTCAATGTAATCCATGAGAATGAAACTACAGCCTTTGAGAAAAGAAGGTTACGGCTTTTTACGGGGAGAGTGTAACTTAAATAACCCTGATTCGAGTAAAGTGATTTGTTGAAATAAGACAAAAGCTGAAAAATCGGGATGATAAGGATTGCAAAACTGAGAATCAGCAGGATAACAGTTACGATACCCTGGATAACAGCGGGGCTTTCAAAAGCATAAGTAATTGCTGTGACAATACCTACTGCAAGAGTTGCAATGTAAATGCCGAGCATAGAGTGCGCACTTGCTATAAAATCGTTTTTAATTAACTTCCCAAGCAAAGTGGAACACCTCCTTAAATACGTCCTCGATCGTTCTGCCGTCAGCCTTTAATTTATCAGTATCTTCATCAAGAAGAACCTGACCTTTGCCAATCATGAGAACATGGTCGAAAATTCTTTCAACATCATGGATAAGGTGAGTTGAAAGAAGAACGGTTGAGTTCTTTGAATAGTTTTGCATAATAGTGTCAAGGATGAAGCTTCTTGCGGCAGGGTCAACACCGCCGAGAGGTTCATCAAGAATGTAGAGCTTTGCTTTTCTGCTCATAACAAGAAGAAGCTGGAGCTTTTCCTGCATACCTTTTGACATTGTTTTTGCTTTTTGTTTCATAGGCAGGTTGAAATGTTTCATCATTGCAAGAGCCTTTTCTTTATCAAAATCAGCAAAGAAATCGTCAAAATAATTGATTGCATCAATCGGGCGCATCCAATCGGCAAGGTATGTTTTTTCCGGCAGATAAGCTACTATTGCTTTGCTTTCAACGCCGGGCTTGAAGCCGTTGACTTTTACGTCACCGGAATAGTCGTTGATAAGACCTGTGAGAATTTTTATAAGTGAAGTTTTGCCACAGCCGTTAGGTCCTAAAAGACCGATAATCTGACCGGGCTTCAAAGAAACAGAAACGTTGTTAAGAACCTGATTTTTGCCGTAAGATTTTGAAAGGTTCTTTACATCTATAATAGGAGCAGAATAAATCTCGTCCATTTCAATAATCGAAGCCAACTTCAGTCCTCCTTGATTTATAATAATAACTAATTATCCCACAAAAACTTGTTGCTGTCAACAAATTTAAATGAACTAAATGTAAATTTGCAAAATTATGGGACGGTTTCCCGTCCCCATACTGTTGTTTTAACTTATGCAGTTATGCAGCAGGCTGAGTGTTGATAAGTGCTGAAATCTGATTGATTAATTCTGTGATAACATCACTTAAAGCTTTGAAAGCTGCTGAAATAACTGTTACGATGTCAAGGTCTGCAAAAATTCCATCCTGAGCACCGTCATCTGCTGCAGGGGGAGCATCAGGTGTTTCTTCGCCCGATTCACCGCCATATTCCTTGATGAATTCATCAAGTGCATCGCCGAAACCGTCAGAGAGAATCCATACAACTGCTTCTTTGAGCATTTCTTCGGGGATAGCGTTGATTACAAGCTTGAGGATGGGGCTGTCAACAGCATCAGCAAGATTGCCGTCGTACATTTTTGTGAGAAGGTCAGCTATTTTTTCAGCCTGTTCTCTGTCAATGTCAAGAAGATTGTCAGCGCCTGAAAGACCGATAACTTTGTCAAGCACCCATTCTGCAGCGCCCTGAAGGATTTCGCTGTCGCCTGCAATTTTTTCAATAATAAGTTTTTCAAGCTCTTCGCTTAATTTCTTTCTTGCTTCATCGTTGAGGTCGCTTGCAATTTTTGCAGCTTCAAGAAGAACGCTGATGATGTCGTCCTTTGAAACTTCGGGAGTTTCTTCATCTGCAGCAAATGCAACTGTAGTCATTGTAAAGCACATTACAATTGCAAGTAAAACAGAAATAATTTTTTTCATATATGTACCACCTTTCTTCCGTAAGTGAAACTTACGATATGTAATATAATACAACATATTTAAATAAAAATCAATGGGATATTAATAAAAAACGATGGAATAAAATTAAGAAAACTTAAGTATATTTTCAACGTGGTGATGAAAATGTTTACCTGCATAGAAATTCTGCCCGAAAATGAGGGTATACTTACAAAAATTTATGAAAAAATCAGGCCTCCCGAACCGCAGCGGCAGTATGTTCAGCTGAAAGGGGCAACGCCATTCCTGCGCCTGAATGTGAGAGAGAATAATATTGATTGGTGCAAAATATCTGCACTTCTTACAAAAGATGAACGCGTGGTACTCAAAAGTGATGCGGTGTCTCTGCCTGAGCATATTTCACTTACACCTTATGTGCCGCGCAGATTGCCGTTGTTGATGATGTTCAGGGCTTTGTGCCGCGTTCTCAAAAAGGCGGATAAGCCCCGTCACATAAATATTTCGGTTTTTGATAAGGACGGTTTCCTTGTGAACGAAATTGAAAAAACAGTACCTCTTGTGCGCAATGCATCGGTTTATACTGAAAAAATAAGTGAATACTTTTACCGCGCATCGCTTATTACCCGGGAAAGCGGAATGAGCATAAAAATAAACGAATATGAATCAGCTCAGAAGCCTGCGGAAATAATTATCGCAGATGAATACCTGCCCTGTATGAAAGAGGCAGAGCTTGTTTTTCTTGCAGATAAAAGCGTGATGGCCTACAATACTGTAACGGGTGAAGGGATTTTTCTTGAAGATGAATATAAAATACTCAAAAGTCAGTCAATAGACGATTTAATGTTTGCTTCAGCACTTTTTGAAAGGAACAATGCGCATTTCTTGGCAGAGAGGGATTTTCTTTCGCTTTCACTTTCCGAAAAGGCAATTACTCATCATCAACTGTCAGAATTGGTCTGCAGAAGTGCCGGAGAATAGAGCATAGCAAGGAAATACTTGACATTTTGCGTTTTTGTGATATAATGTAAAGACACGTTGTCTATAATTAATTATTGAAATACAGTACCCGCATAAATAAGCGGGTTATTCGGGAGGATTTTGAAATTATGGCAGAAGAAATATTGCTGACCAAAGAAGGCTATGACAAGCTTAATGCTGAGCTTAACGAACTTAAAACAAAAGGCCGTGACGACATAGCCGAAAAAATCAAGGTTGCTCTTTCATACGGTGACTTGTCAGAAAACAGTGAGTATGACGAAGCCAAAAATGAACAGGGCAAAATGGAACACCGCATCAACGAAATTGAAGAAACACTCAAGAATGCAAGAATCATTGATGAAAGCGAAATTTCAAACGAAACAGTCAACGTAGGCTCAAAAGTTAAAGTAAGAGACGTTGAGTTTGATGAAATTCTGGAATATAAAATTCTCGGAGAAAAAGAGTCAGACCCTGATAACGGTGTTATCTCTGCATATTCTCCCATCGGTGCAGGTCTCATCGGCCATGCTATCGGCGAAACTGTGAACATCGAAGTTCCCTTGGGCATTTTCGCATATGAAATTCTTGAAATTTCTAAATAAATTTTAATATTTATCAAGGGCGAAGATACGGCTTCGCCCTTGTTTCGGTATTTATACGAAAGGAATGAGTTATAATGAGTGAAGAAATCAAGACAAATGAAGCACTCGAAGAAGTGGAAATTGACATCAGCGAACAGAGAAGAATCCGCCTTGAAAAGCTTGAAGCTTTGCAGAAAGACGGACGTGACCCGTTTGAAATAACAATTGCAAAACAGACTATCACAAATAAAGAAATCGTTGAGAATTTTGACGCTCTTGAAGGCAGTGAAGTGTATATCTGCGGAAGAATCATGACATGGAGAGATATGGGTAAAGCAAACTTTATCGATGTCCATGACCGTTCAGGCAGAATGCAGGTTTACGTAAGAATCAACGATATCGGCGAAGAAAGCTTTGCTGAATTCAAAAAATGGGATTTAGGCGATATCATTGAAGTTAAAGGCTTTGTTTTCAGAACAAGAAGAGGCGAAATTTCAGTTCATGCACATGCTGTGAAGCTTCTTTCAAAATCGCTTCAGCCCCTTCCCGAAAAATTCCACGGACTCAAAGACGTTGACACACGTTACCGTCAGCGTTACCTTGATCTTGTTGTTAACCCCGAGGTTAAAGATACTTTTGTAAAACGTTCTCTTATTTTAAGAGCAGTAAGAAATTATCTTGATTCACAGGGCTTCCTTGAAGTTGAAACACCTATCCTCGTTTCAAACGCAGGCGGTGCTGCTGCAAGACCTTTTGTTACTCACCACAATGCTCTTAATGAAGATTTCAAGCTCCGTATTTCTCTTGAACTCTATCTTAAAAGACTTATTGTCGGCGGTATGGAAAGAGTTTACGAAATCGGCAGAGTTTTCAGAAACGAAGGCTGTGATACAAGACATAACCCCGAATTCACACTTATGGAGCTCTACCAGGCATATACTGACTACAACGGCATGATGGATTTGACAGAAAATCTCTACCGTCACGTTGTAAAAGCAGTTCTCGGTACAACTAAAATTTCTTACAACGGCATTGAAATGGACTTGGGCAAACCCTTTGAAAGAATCACAATGATTGACGCTGTTAAGAAATATGCAAATATCGACTGGAACGAAGTTGAAACTCTTGAAGATGCAAGAAAGCTTGCTGATGAGCATCACATTGAATATGAAGCAAGACACGGCAAAGGTGATATTTTAAGCCTCTTCTTTGAAGAATATGCTGAAAAACATCTTATTCAGCCTACATTCGTTACAGACCATCCCATTGAAATTTCTCCCCTTACAAAGAAAAAGCCGGGTAACCCCGATTATGTTGAACGTTTTGAGTTCTTCATGAACGGCTGGGAAATGGCTAACGCATATTCAGAACTTAACGACCCCATCGACCAGAGAGAGCGTTTCAAAGCTCAGGAAGCACTTCTTGCTCAGGGCGATGAAGAAGCAAACACAACAGACGAAGATTTCCTCAATGCTCTTGAAATCGGTATGCCTCCTACGGGCGGTATCGGCTTCGGTATTGACAGAATGTGCATGCTTCTTACTGATTCACAGGCAATCAGAGATGTTCTTCTGTTCCCCACAATGAAGTCACTTTCATAAGATGAGTACTCAGAAGAAAATTTCTGTTGTTCTTGCCGCTTACAAAGGTGAAAAATATATTGAAGAACAGCTTTCTTCAATTGTTTTTCAGCTGAAAGATGATGATGAAATTATTGTTTCTGACGATTTGCCCGGCGGAGAAACCGAGAAAATCGTCAGAAATCTGGCAGAAAAAGATGCAAGAATCAGATACATTAAAGGTCCGGGACGCGGACTCATAATGAACTTTGAAAATGCAATAAAAAACTGCACTGGAGATTATATTTTCCTTTGCGACCAGGATGATGTGTGGTTGCCCGATAAAGTTGAAACGGTGACGGAAAAACTCGATGATGGGTTTGTTCTTGTTCTTCACAACGCAATGGTAACCGATGAAAAACTTACAGTTAAAGACACATCATTCTTCAAATCCCACGGCACGAAAAAAGGTTTTATGAATAACCTTATTAAAAATTCGTATATGGGATGCTGTATGGCTTTCAGGAGAGAGTTATGCAAAAAAATTCTTCCCTTTGAAAATGATTTGCCGATGCACGACCAATGGATAGGTCTCATTGCCGAAAAATCAGGCGATGTATGCCTTGTTGAAAAACCGCTTATTTTGTACAGAAGGCACGGCGCAAACATGACGGGGGGCAAAACTTCTCTCAGACAAAAAATTATATGGAGAATCTCAATTGCACAGAAAATCAGAAAAAGACTCTCCTGATGTAATATAATGAGGTGCAAAATGGAAAAATATACGGTATCGGGATGTATCGTTACTTATAACAATATGAGAACGATAAAAGATACTCTCGATTCGATTCTTGAATATACAAAAGGTGTTGATTTCAAGCTTTTTGTTGTTGACAACCTTTCAACTGACGGTACACCTGAATTTATCAGAGAAAACTACCCTCAGGTTGAACTCATTGAACCCGGCACAAACAAAGGCTTCGGTTCAGGTCATAATGAAGTTCTTTCAAAAATCAATTCAAAATATCACGCAATCATAAACCCTGATATAGTAATTGACAGCGATGTTATCAAAGCAATGGCAGACCGAATGGACGAGGATTCATCTATAGGTATGCTTTCTCCGAAAATTCTTTTTCCTGACGGAAGACTTCAGATTCTCGGCAAAAGAATGCCGAAACTCAGATATCTTATTGCAAGCAGAATGAGAAGCGGAGATGAACCTTCAAAGCTTCTTGCAGAATATGCAATGCTGGATAAGGACCCTGATTCTGAATACAGAGTTGAAATTGCAACGGGCTGCTTTATGTTCATCAGAACAGACATTTTCAAAAAAATCGGCGGATTTGATGACAGTTATTTCCTGTATTTTGAAGATTTTGATTTGTCTTGTGCAGTTAATAAAATTTCAAAAGTAATTTACTATCCCGGCGCAATTATTTACCACGTGTGGGGCAGGGAAAGCAAAAAGAATTTCAAACTCAAGCTCGTGCAGATTAAGTCCATGATGAAGTTTTATTTCAAATGGATGTTAAGGAAGTAAAAAACTAATACATAAAGGCGGTGAACTTTATGGGAGAGAAAACAGAAAATCTCAAAATTGTAAAAAAATCAAAATTTCTTTCAGATTTTGTTAAATACAGATATCTTCTGAGTGAGATTGTAAGAAGAAACATCAAGGTGCAGTACAGGGATTCTGTTCTCGGAATTTTCTGGACACTTCTCCAGCCGCTTCTTACTACCGTTGTTTTAGCACTTGTTTTCGGCGGATTCTTTGGAAAAAAAGCCGACGGCATTTCAAACTACGTTATCTATCTGCTTTGCGGCAGACTCCTTTATGATTTCTTCAGCCAGTCAACAAAAAGAGCGATGAAATCAATAAGGCTCAGCGCAGGCGTTATCAAAAAGGTTTATGTTCCGAAATATATGTATCCTTTAGGTAACGTAATTTCCTGCTTTGTGACTTTTCTTATTTCACTTATAATTCTTGCAGGCTTCCTTATCGGTTACGGCTTTACCGATAAAGCTGTGCCGATTACGCCGTACATTCTTTTGTCGGTTGTGCCCATAGCCGTGCTTTTCATTCTTTGCGTTGGTGTGGGTATGATATTATCTACTGCGGCGGTTTTCTTTAAGGATGCTGAATATCTTTATGATGTTTTCTGTATGCTTCTTTTCTATGCAACACCGATTGTGTACGTAGTTGACAGCATGAACATGAACAAATATGTGCAGATGGGTATTATGGCAAATCCGCTTTATTCGATTGTAGGTATGTTCAGGGATTGTGTACTCAACGGCAGAATGTTCAACATGAATCATTTGCTGTATTCTCTGGCATTCAGCGTGGTTTGCGTAATTATCGGTGCATTGATGTTTAAGAAAAAGCAAGATAAATTTATACTTCATATATAGGTGGATTTATGGAAAATAATATTGCCGTAAAAGTTGAAAATGTAAGCGTAATGTTTAACCTTAACAAAGAAAAGGTTGATAACATTAAAGAATATTTTATAAAGCTTGTTACAAGAAAGCTCCGCTTTACAGAATTCTGGGCTTTGCAGGATGTCAGCTTTACAATTGAAAAGGGCGAGCGTCTCGGAGTACTCGGCTTCAACGGTGCAGGCAAAAGTACGCTTCTTAAAACTGTTGCAGGCGTATTGAAGCCTACAAAGGGTTCTGTTGAGGTTGAGGGCGTTATTGCTCCGCTTCTTGAACTCGGTGCAGGCTTTGACTCAAACTACACAGGTAAGGAAAACGTTTTTCTTTACGGTGCAACGATGGGTTATTCAAGAAAATATATTGAAGAAAGATACGATGATATTGTAGCTTTCGCAGAGCTTGGCGATTTCATAGATGTGCCGATTAAGAATTATTCTTCAGGTATGAGAGCAAGGCTCGGCTTCTCTATTGCAACTGCTGTTGACCCGGAAGTGCTGATTCTTGACGAAGTTCTGTCTGTAGGCGATGCCAAATTCAAAGCAAAGAGCGAAAAGAAAGTCCAATCAATGTTCGATAAAGGCGTGACTGTTCTTTTTGTTTCACATAACACGGCTCAGGTAAGAAGACTTTGCAACAAGGCAATTATTCTTGACCACGGCAAGGTTGTTGCTTCAGGCGAAGCAAATGAAGTCTGTGACAAGTACGATGCACTTGTCAAAGGCGGTAAAAAATAAATATCAAAGGTGATACGAAAATGAAAAAGCTGTTTTATTTTCTGTATTCGGTTTTCTTTCACCTGTTCAGAGTTTTCCCCATAAAGGAAAACAGAGTAGTTCTTTTATCTCCTCACAACGCAAATTTTAAGGATAGTCTGATGTATGTTAAGCAGGAATTTGCAAAAAGGGGAGATTTCTCTTTTGTGGAAATCAGCAGCCGTGAATTGGACGGAATACCGAGCGCGATTAAATTTTTCACAATAAAAGCGTTTCTTCTTGCAACGGCAAAATATATTTTTCTCAATGATACGTTTATGCCAATGGCAAAACTCAATTTTTCGGAAAAAGCAGTTATCGTTCAGCTCTGGCACGGACAGGGAGTTTTCAAAAAATTTGTCATGGATACGGATTTAGATCCCGGTGTGAGAAAAATTGCTCAGAAATGTGCAGATAAATACACTTATGTTGTTGTGTCTTCAAAGCAGGTTCTGCCTCTTTGTGCAGGCGCTTTCGGTGTAGAAAAAGAAAAGTGTCTGCCCTTTGGTCAGCCTGCATCTGATGCACTTTTCAAAAATACCAAAACTCATTTTTATGATACTTTCCCTGAACTCAGGGGAAGAAAAACAATTCTTTATGCTCCTACTTTCCGCGATGATGCCCGGGCGGACAAGCAGATTTTTGAAAATTTTGATATTGAAAAATTCAACCGTGAATTGGGTGCAGATTATGCTCTCTTAATCAGGCTTCATCCGCAGGTACATACATCAGTTCCCGAAAACGGATTTATCAATGCTACAGATTATGACGATGTCAATGAGCTTATCCGCGAATGTGATATCCTGATTACCGATTACTCGTCAATCTGTATGGATTTCTCAATGCTGAAAAAGCCGATGCTTTTCTTTGCATACGACCTTGAAAAGTATAAAGAAGACAGGGATTTGTATTTTGACTATGAATCCTATGTTCCCGGCAAGGTTGTAAAAACAACGGACGAAATAATATCTGCAATCAGAAAAGGCGATTTTGATGAAGAGAAAAATGCTGCGTTCAGAGAATTCAACTTTGATTATTATGACGGCAGGTCATCAGCCCGTCTTGCAGATTTTTTATTGAATAAGGAGGTCTGAAAAAAATGGAAAACAAACTTTCGAAACGAATATGGCTGAATATTATAATTTTCAGCTTAATGGGCGGTGTTGCATGGAACCTTGAAAATATGTATTTCAACACCTTCCTCTACGGCTCAATTTATGACGGTGTTTCTGCAACAGCTCTTGCAGGTGTTATGCCGCCGACTACTGCAATCAGCCGTATGGTTGCTCTTTCCGCAATCACAGCGGTTGTTACCACATTTATTATGGGTACGCTGAGCGAAAAAATGAAAAAACGTAAAGTCTTCATTTCTGCTGGTTACATTGTCTGGGGTATTATTACTGCTGCATTCGGCTTTATTTCAAAAGAAAATGTTGCCGCAATTTTCGGACTTTCCGATGAAGTAAAAATTCTTGCATTCTCTGTGTGGACAGTTATAATTATGGATATGATTATGACATTTATGGGTTCAACAAGTAATGACTCTGCATTTAATGCATGGGTGACAGACGTTACAAACCCTGTAGTCCGCCCGAAAGTTGAAACTGCCCTTCTTGTTGTAGGACTTGTGTCAATGCTTATGGTTATGGGCGTGGGCAGTCTTGCACAGGGCGATGTGATTTCTTACAAAGTGTTCTTCCTCGGACTCGGACTTATCGTTGCACTTTGCGGTTTTGTCGGTCTTTTCACAATGGAAGAACCGAAAATCAAAGGCGAAAAAACAAATTCAAATTATTGGGCAGACCTTTTCTATGGCTTCAGACCTTCAGTCATAAAAGAAAACTCAAAGCTTTACCTTGCGCTTCTTGCAGTATGTCTTTATAACGTTGCAGTGCAGGTATTCTTCCCTTATCTTTTTGTTTACCTTGAAAAATGCGTTCTTCCCGGTGTTGTGTTTGATGCAAAAACAATAATTACTGCTGTTTTTGCAGTTGCCGTTTTAGCATTGGGCATAATCTTCCTTATGAAAATTGCGGGCAAAAACAAATTAAAAGCATTTATCCCCACCGTTATTCTTTTTGCAATCGGTTTGTTTATTCTTTCATTCTCAACAAATATTATTGTTGTGCTTATCGGTATTGCACCCACACTTATCGGTTACGTAGTGCTTCAGATTCAGCTGAGTGCTGCCGTGCGTGACTTTATTCCTGAAGATAAAGTCGGACTTTTCCAGGGTATCAGAATGATTTTCTTTGTTCTTATTCCTATGGTAGTAGGTCCTGCACTGGGCGATATTGCATGCCGTACATCAAATATCACAATTGAAGAATTCGGTGCAGAAAAGCTTGTGCCTTCTTCAAGTATGTTCCTGTATGCAGCAATCGTTGCAATATTTGTTATTGTTCCGATTCTTCTGCTTTCAAAGAAAAAAGCTTTTGAAAGTGTTGACAAAAAATAAAATCAGGTATATAATCCTTTCATAAGACGTCTTAAAAATTTAACAGAACTTAAGGGGTGCTGATGAAATTCGGCTGAGATTAAGGATAGTTTTCCTTTGACCCTAATAACCTGATACGGATAATGCCGGCGTAGGGATGAAGCTTAATTTATAATTCAATCCGCGTGGTAAGTATCACGCGGATTTTCTTTTTCAGGCTTTAGTAAAATTATAATTTACCGGCCGGGTTATTTACCCTTTTGTTCTTGAAAGGAATGTTTATTTATGTCAGATAATTTAAAAAGAACAAGAATTTTAACGGAATGTGCAATCATGGTTGCGCTGTCGTGTGTGCTTAGTGTAATTACAATTTACAAATTGCCGCAGGGCGGGGGTATTACCGCATTCAGCCAGGTGCCGATTATAATTTTATCTTACCGCCACGGACTCAAGTGGGGTGCATTTTCAGGTTTTGTGCTGTCAATCTTTCAGCTTATTTCAGGTGTTGCAAATTTCAGTTATGTCAACACTGTCTGGGCATATATCGCCGTCGCAATGCTTGATTATATTCTTGCTTTCACAATTCTCGGTTTCGGCGGTATGTTCAGGAATAAAATTAAGAATCAGGCTCTTTCCATCGGACTCGGTGCAGGAATTGTTTCAGTAATCAGGCTTCTCTGCCATTTTCTTTCGGGTGTTACGGTATGGGCAGATTATGCAGAAGGCTGGAAGAGCGTGTGGGTGTATTCCCTTGCATACAACGGCTCATACATGGGTGTTGAAACGGCAATAACAGTTCTGGGAGTAGTCCTGCTCAGTGCAGTTCTTGATTTTTCACGCCCGAATCTTATAAGAAAAAGAAAATAACAGTTGAAAACCTTGACAGAATAGTGTATAATATATTTTTGATAATGCATTCAATACTATTAACATAAAGAGAGGTTTTTCAAGTGGCAAACCAGAAAAAGATGGTAGAAGAAATCACTTCTATGGATACCGACTTTGCTAAATGGTATACCGACGTTGTGAAAAAAGCAGAACTTGCTTCTTACTCAAGCGTAAGAGGTTGTATGGTGGTGCGTCCTTACGGTACTGCTTTATGGGAAAATATCCGTAACGAGCTTGACAGAAGATTCAAAGAAACAGGTCACGAAAACGTGATGATGCCGATGTTTATTCCTGAAAGCCTTCTGCAGAAGGAAAAAGACCATGTTGAGGGCTTTGCTCCCGAAGTTGCATGGGTAACTCACGGCGGTGCTGAAAAATTAACAGAACGTCTTTGCGTAAGACCTACTTCAGAAACTCTTTTCTGCGACCATTACGCAGAAGTAATCCATTCATACAGAGATTTGCCTAAACTCTATAATCAGTGGTGTTCTGTTGTCCGTTGGGAAAAAACAACAAGACCTTTCCTCAGAACAATGGAATTCTTCTGGCAGGAAGGCCACACAATGCATGAAACTGCAGAGGAAGCAATTGAAGAAACAGAAAGAATGCTTAACGTTTATGCTGATTTCTGCGAACAGTGCCTTGCTATCCCTGTTGTAAAAGGTAAGAAAACAGACAAAGAAAAATTTGCAGGTGCAGAATCTACATACACAATCGAAGCCCTTATGCACGACGGTAAAGCTTTGCAGAGCGGTACAAGCCACTATTTCGGTGACGGCTTCTCAAAAGCTTTTGAAGTTTCATTCACAGGCAGAGATAACACTCAGCAGTTCCCTCACGAAACATCCTGGGGTATGTCAAGCCGTATTATCGGTGCAGTTATCATGACTCACGGTGACGATAACGGTCTTGTTCTTCCGCCTTATGTAGCTCCCATTCAGGTTGTTGTTCTTCCGATTGCTCAGCACAAGGAAGGCGTTCTTGATAAAGCAAGAGAACTCACAGCAAGAATTTCAAAATTCTGCCGTGCAAAAATTGACGACAGCGACAATTCAGCAGGCTGGAAATTTGCTGAATACGAGATGAAGGGTGTTCCCGTTCGCCTTGAAATCGGTCCTAAGGATATTGAAAACAATCAGTGTGTTCTTGTACGCCGTGATAACAGAGAAAAGATTTTTGTATCTCTTGATGAACTTGAAACAAAAATCCCCGAAAATCTCAAGGCTGTGCATGACGGACTTTATAAGAAAGCACTTGAACGCCGTGAAGAGATGACATATAGCGTGAAAGACCTTGACGAAATGATTAAAAACGCAGACGAGCGTCCCGGCTTCATCAAAGCAATGTGGTGCGGTGACCTTGCTTGCGAAGAAAAGCTCAAAGAGGTTGCAGGCGTTACATCAAGATGTATTCCCTTTGAACAGGAAGAAATTACAGATACCTGTGTTTGCTGCGGTAAAAAAGCAAAACACATGCTCTATTGGGGCAAAGCATATTAATATTAATAAAACAGATGTATCCCACGCAGTTTTGCGTGGGATATTTGTTTATTACAGGATTCTCCGGTTTTTACGAAAATTTCCTCTGACATTTTCAAGGGGAGTTTTTCATCTATCACTGATATGAATTTCATAACAAATTGCAGGTACAATGCATAAATGGTTTTCAACAGATAAATTATAATTTGAATGCAAAGTGCATAGTGCAGAGTGCAAATTTGCGGGTGGGCAAAGCCCACACCCAAACATAATAGCGTCGCAGACCCGCAATTTTGCATTCTGCACTAAATTATAATTTAACATACAAATTAAAACCAACACTCGTAGGGGCGCCCATCGGGCGTCCGTCTGAAAATTATTTGCGGTTGCGGAGAGGGCTGTTTTTTTGTCAAGACCCTTGTCGGAAATTGTCGCTGATGATTTTTGTGCAAGTTTAATAAAAATTCAAAAAAAACATGAATTTTTAGTTTTTTTATTTTGTTTTTAGAAGAAAAAGTGTAACAGTTTTGTTGCTTGACTTCAAAAATTATTCGTATTTTTTATCATAAAAACTTCAAAAAAATTTCCTGAAATTGGAGAAAATTAAAAACTCTTGCAAAATGACAAAAGTTGGGAAAAATCATTTATTATTACAAAATAGAATTAAAAGTGTTGAAAACTTTGTTTAAACATCTAAAAACCCCTTGATTTTCAAGGCTTTTCCACATTTTCCACAGAGTTTTCCACACACTTGTGAGTTTTCAAGTTTTCCACAAAATTGCGTTTAATTTGCGTAAAAACAAAAATAAAGTGCAAAACTTTAGTTTGATAAAGTTATATCTGAAAGCTGAAAATGACGGAATGAAACAAAAAACTTGCAAAACTAAAAGTTACAGCTTTGTAACCAAAAATCTGTCAAGACTTTTTATAAAAAATTATTTTTTTGTAGATTTTAACAAAAATAAAAAACTTTTAAAAAATTTGCCGCCAAACTTTTTTAAAATATCTTGACAAATTGTTTGAGAGTTATTATATTATGATTAGTACAATAAATGTACGTACAGAAAGGATGAATATCTATGGCATTGGAAAAAATCAAAAAAATCATCAGCGAACAGTTTGCCCTTTCAGAGGACGATATTACCGAAGACACAGTTATCATGGAAGACCTCGATGCAGACAGCCTTGACTTGATTGACCTTGCAATGTCGCTTGAAGACTGCTTTGAAGTTGAAGTTCCCGATGAAGAGCTTGAGAATTTCAAAACAGTAGGCGATATTGTTAAATATATAGAAGAAATGTAATTTCAGCCAAAACAAAATACTTTCAGGGCGGGGTGCGATTCCCCACCGGTGGTACAGCCCACGAGCCAGAAATGGTTGATTCGGTGAAACTCCGAAGCCGACGGTATAGTCCGGATGGAAGAAAGGTTTTATGAATGTAACTTTTGCCCTGTGACATTGTCGCAGGGTTTTCTTTTTTGGGAGGAGAAAAAATGAGCAAACTTAAAAAACACGAAAAGAAAAATAATATTTATAAAATGGTTGCCGTGGCGATGCTTACGGCAATAGCGGAAGTGCTTTATATGCTGGATTTTCCGCTTTTTACAGGGCCGTTTGCATTTCTGAAATTTGATTTCAGTGATATTGCCGCTTTAATCGGAGGGATTTTCTTCGGACCTCTTTCTGGCGTTATGATTGAGCTTCTCAAAAACCTTATTCACGTTTTCATAAAGGGTCTCGGCTCAACAATGGGATTCGGCGACCTGATGAATTTCGTTGTGGGAAGTGCTTACATAGTGCCTTTTGTTCTTTGCTATAATGAATTTGCAAAGAAGATGAAAAAGTCAGTTGCAATTCTTGTTTCGGCAGTTATCGGTTGCCTTGCTCTGATAGGAATAGGTGCGGCAGCTAACTACTTTATTGCGCCTCTTTACTTCAAATACTTTGTCGGTCAGATAATTACTGACGAATTCCTTATCGGCTACCTTTCTTATGCATGTATTATCAATGTTGTTAAGGGTGTAACATTAAGCGCAGTTGCTTACCCGATAATTTTAGTGCTTGTCGATAAGCTCAGAAAAGTGACAAAACTGTAAAAATATTGTTAAAGCCTTGACAAATGGCGAATGTTATAATAGAATATACTTGTAAATTAAATACATCTTATTAAGAGTAGCGGAGGGAACAGGCCCTGTGAAGCTCGGCAACCTGCATTTTGCAAGGTGCTAAATCCTGCGGAATTTATCCGAGAGATAAGTTAAATTTCATCCGCAGGTTTTCCTGCGGATTTTTATTTGAGAGAGGAAGTTGATTATGGCAAAATTTCTTTTTACATCAGAATCGGTGACAGAAGGTCATCCTGACAAAATATGCGACAGAATTTCTGATTCAGTTCTTGATGCAATCATGGCTCAGGACCCCAACGGCAGAGTTGCATGCGAAACAACATGCACAACAGGTCAGATTCTTATTATGGGTGAAATCACTACCACAGCTGATATCGAAATTGCAAAAATCGCAAGAGAAGCAGTCTGTGATATCGGTTATGACGATGCTCAGAAAGGCTTTGACGGCAACACCTGTGCAGTTCTTCTTGCAATCCATGAGCAGTCACCTGATATTGCTCTCGGCGTTGATAACTCAGCTGAAATCAAAGAAGGCAACGAAGACGAGCATAACCAGCACGGTGCAGGCGACCAGGGTATGATGTTCGGCTTTGCTTGTGACGAAACTGAAGAATTAATGCCCATGCCTATTTCTTTGGCACATAAGCTTGCAAAACAGCTTACTAAAGTAAGAAAAGACGGCACATTACCTTATTTGAGACCTGACGGAAAAACTCAGGTTACTGTTGAATATGAAGATGACACACCCGTAAGAGTTGAAACAATTGTTATTTCTTCACAGCACAGTGCTGATGTTTCACTTGAACAGATAAGAAAAGATATCGTTGTTAACGTTATTAAACCCATCATTCCCGAAGAACTTATGGATGATGACACAATCATCTATGTTAACCCCACAGGCCGTTTTGTAACAGGCGGACCTCACGGTGACAGCGGTCTTACAGGCAGAAAAATCATTGTTGACACATACGGCGGATATTCACGTCACGGCGGTGGTGCATTCAGCGGCAAAGACCCCACAAAGGTTGACAGAAGTGCTGCTTACGCTGCAAGATACATCGCAAAGAACGTGGTAGCTTCAGGCGTTGCAAAGAAATGCGAAGTTCAGCTTGCATACGCAATCGGTGTTGCAAAACCCGTTTCAGTTATGATTGATACTTTCGGCACAGGTAAAATTGACGATAGTGCAATCAGCTCAATCGTTTCTGAACTCTTTGATCTTCGTCCTTCAGCAATTATCAAAGACCTCGAATTGAGAAAGCCTATTTACAGTCAGCTTGCTGCTTACGGTCACGTGGGCAGAGAAGACCTTGATGTCAAATGGGAAAAGACTGACAAGGCAGAAGCAATCAGAAAAGCTGCAGGTATTGATAATCTTTGATTTGCAAAGAAAGGGAACTCGTTAAGAGTTCCCTGAAATATTTATACAGGAGATAATTATGAAAAAGTTTATTTCATTTTTGTTGGTAGTTATTATGGTAATGGGAAGTTTTGCAATTACTTCCTTTGCAGAAGAAGGGGAGAAAGTAATGAAATTTAATTCTGACGGAAAATTCAGGGTTATGCACGTAACTGATACTCATTTTGAGGATTATAACGCAGACCCTTCATGCTGGGCAATCGGTTATGCCTGCGATAAAGAAAAACCTGATATCGTTGTTATCACAGGTGACAATGTGCAGAACTGCGAAAATCCTGAAGATACAAAACGCCTTATTGATAAACTGATGACAGTTTTTGAGTCAAGGAACATTCCCGTTGCAGTGACATTCGGTAATCACGATTCCGAAACAGGAGCAATGTCAAGAGAGGAATTAATGGCATATTATAACACTTATTCATGCTCGGTTTCAGTTGACGACGGTGAAGCACTTTCAGGTTGCGGTACATATAATATTCCCGTTATGTCTTCTGACGGCCAAAAAGTAAAATTCAATCTCTGGGTGTTCGATTCAAATGATTACGATAAAGATGGTCACTACAGCTGTGTGCAGGCTGACCAGGTTGAATGGTATAAGAAAACATCTGATGAACTGAAAGCTGCAAACGGTGGTGAGAAAGTTTACTCGCTTGCGTTTCAACACATAATCGTGCCTGAAGTTTATGATGTCCTTAAAAAGAGCGACAAAAAAGTGTTGTTCTCATTTGACCATATGTATAATGAAGGCGAATACTATTACTTCGACGAAACGCAGAAGAACTACGGTACACTCAATGAAACACCTTGTTCAGGCTATGAAAACTTCGGTCAGTTTGATGCAATGGTTGAAAAAGGTGATGTGCTTGCGATGTTTACAGGTCACGACCATTCAAATGCTTTCGGCGTACAGAATCAGGGAATTGATATAGTAAACTCATTGAGCACACGATATAATAACGAGCGTTATTCAACTCTTTACGGCTACAGAATGATTGAAGTTGACGAAAACAATACTTCAGATTACTCAACCTACGCCGTTCATTGGTACGATATGCTTACACTCAGAGAAGCATTGAAGGTTGAAGACAGCTACGGCAAAGAAATTGCAACAAAAATTGCATTTCTCGGTGCTTTCCAGAAATTCTTTGACGGATTTTACCGCACATTTGCCCACATTGTAACGGGCAGACAGATTTCATATCCGGAAAGATAAAGAAAAAATCCCTGCAGATTGAAGCGAGGTTCACTGCAGGGAAGTTTTTTGCCCCAATATTAATAAAAAATTCACAAAATTAATGCAAAAAGTCTTGACAGAGAAGGTGCGGTGTTGTATAATAATGAGGCTGTAAAGTTGAAATACTTTACAGAGATTGTTTAAGGAGGTTCAAGTCTATGGCAAAGAACCTGCAGGTGGCAGTTCTGCTTGATTACTACGGCGATTTGCTTACAGAAAAACAACGTGATTTTATTTCGCTGTATTATGACGAGGACTTGTCACTTTCCGAAATTGCCGAAAATGAAGGCATTACACGTCAGGGCGTGCGTGATTCCATAAAAAGGGCAGAAACCCTTCTTTTTGAAATGGAAGAAAAGCTGAAATTAGCAAAACGCTTTGAAGAAATAGAAGAAAAGCTTAAGCTGATAAGCGATAGTGCTGCTGAAATCAGCAAGATTAATATGCAGACACTTCTGTCAAAGGAAATCAGCGAGCTTACTGTTAAAATAAGAACAGCAGTTAACGAAATTTCCCAATAAAGGAGAAGCGACATGGCTTTTGAAGGACTTGCCGATAAGCTTGAAGAAGCGTTTAAAAAGTTAAAAAGTAAAGGAAGTCTTACCGAATCCGATGTTAAAGAAGCGATGCGTGAAGTCCGTCTGGCTTTGCTTGAAGCTGACGTAAGCTACAAGGTTGCAAAGGATTTCACAAAAACCGTAACAGAGCGTGCAATCGGTGCGCAGGTTATGGAAAGTCTTACTCCCGGTCAGATGGTTATTAAAATCGTCAATGAGGAGTTAACAGCTCTTATGGGCGGCACAAAATCACGTCTTGCGGTTGCAAATCATCCGCCTACGGTAGTTATGATGTGCGGTCTTCAGGGTTCAGGTAAAACAACTCACAGTGCAAAAATCGCAATGATGCTTAAAAATCAGGGTCACAGACCTTTGCTCGTTGCTTGTGATATTTACAGACCTGCTGCTATCAAGCAGTTACAGGTTGTGGGCGAACAGGCAGGCGTTCCCGTTTTTGAAATGGGTACGGAAAATCCCGTTAAAATCGCCGAGAATGCAATTAAGCTTGCTAAAGACCAGGGTTATGATTACGTATTCCTTGATACTGCAGGCCGTTTGCATATTGATGAAGAACTCATGCAGGAGCTCAAAAGCGTAAAGAGCGCAGTTCATCCTCATGAAATTCTTCTTGTAGTCGATGCCATGACAGGTCAGGACGCAGTCAATGTGGCAACTTCATTCAATGAAGCTCTCGGAATTGACGGTCTTGTGCTTACAAAGCTTGACGGTGACACACGAGGCGGTGCAGCTCTTTCAGCAAGAGCAGTTACGGGCAAGCCTATTAAGTTTGTCGGTGTAGGTGAAAAGTTGGGCGACCTTGACGTTTTCCATCCCGACAGAATGGCTTCACGTATTCTCGGCATGGGCGACGTGCTTTCACTTATCGAAAAAGCAGAGCAGGCTATTGACGAAAAGAAAGCAGAAGAGCTTGAAGCAAAATTGCGTGAAAACAAATTTGACCTCAATGACCTTATCGAGCAGATTGAGCAGGTAAGAAAAATGGGTTCAATCAAGGATACGCTGAAGATGCTTCCCGGTATCGGTAAAAAAGTTGACGATATCGACATTGACGAAAGAAAGTTTGACAGACTCCGTGCTCTTGTTGAATCAATGACTCCGCAGGAGAGAGAAAAGCCCGATATTATCAATCCCTCAAGAAAGAAACGTATTGCGGCAGGCAGCGGTCAGACAGTTGAAGATGTCAACAGATTGCTTCAGCAGTTCAAGCAGATGCAGAAGATGTTCAAGCAGCTTGGCGGTAAATCAGGCTCAAAGAAAAAGAGAAGAAGGTTCAATATGTCACAGATTGGCAATATGAACGGCTTCAACATTTAATCAGTTTATAAAAAATAAAAATAAATTTTTGGAGGAAACAAAAATGGCAGTAAAAATCAGATTGCGTCGTATGGGCGCTAAAAAGGCACCTTTCTATCGTGTAGTTGTTGCGGATTCAAGATATCCCCGTGACGGCAGATTCATCGAAGAAATCGGTTACTTCAACCCCATGACAGAACCCGCAGAAATTAAAATCGATGCTGACAAAGCAAAGAAATGGATTTCTAACGGTGCACAGCCCACAGATACAGTAAAATCTCTTCTTAAGAAAGAAAACATTATCTGAGGTCGCTGATAATTTGTTGTATATTGGCAATACTTACAATGCAACGGAATAATGAAAGGACGTACGACAATGGAAGAATTGTTAGTATCAATCGTTAAGGGTCTCGTTGAGAATCCGAATGAAGTGAAGGTCACATCATCAACAACTGAAGAAGAAGGCCTTACTGTTTTCCACGTTAACGTTTCTGCTGAAGATATGGGCAGAGTTATCGGCAAACAGGGCAGAATTGCGAAAGCTATCCGCACAGTTATGCGTGCAGCCGCTATACGCAATGACGTAAGGGTTAAGGTAGAAATTGATTGATGTAAGGCGGCTTTAAAGCCGCCTTTTGCCTTTTTTACAGGAGAAACATTTATGGAAAAATTCATTAAAAATATAAAACGTAACGGTATTTTTGTATTTATCGGGTTTGCTGTAATCGGTGTATTGCTGATTATTTTTCCCGCTATTGTGGCAAAAACCGCTTCATATATTATCGGCGCTGTTGCAGTTGGCTTTGGCGTGACTAAAATTGTCGGCTATTTTTCAAAAACAGAAGGTGCACGCGTTTCTGTTTTCGGTCTGGCAATAGGGATTATATCCGCAATTGCAGGAATATATTTTATTGCAAATCCTCACGTTATTTCAGGGTTTATCGTAAGCCTTTTCGGCGTGATTGTGCTCGTAAACGGAATTACGAAATTCCGCAACGCAATGCGCCTTAAAAATCAGGGAATAAATAAGTGGTGGAGTGTTTTGCTGACTTCAGTTATTTCGTCACTTATCGGTATAGTTTTTATCACGAATCCGGGTCTGTCTTTTGACCTTATGATGCGTATTATCGGCGGCGTGCTTATTTTTATAGCTGTGAGTGAGCTATGGACAATTTTCTGCATTTCAAAGGAATATAAATCAGAGTCTGTCAATACAACCGTCATTAACCATAACGGCGAAATTGAAGGCGAGGGCAGAGAAATTAAATCGGAGGATGTTGACGAATGAAAAAAGATTTTCTCGAAGCGGGTGAAATTGTAGGCACTCATGGTGTGCGCGGTGAAATGCGCGTAAATCCGTGGTGTGATGCACCGTCATTTTTAAAGAAATTCAAAAAGCTTTATCTTGATGAAAACGGCGGAAAAAGCCTTGATGTAAAAAGTGCAAGAGAACACGGCAATATAGCTCTGATAACTGTTGACGGAATTGATACTGTGGAAAAAGCTCAGGCAATGCGCGGCAAGGTTCTTTACATAAAGCGCGATGATGCACGATTGCAGAAAGGCAATTATTTTATTGCAGAGCTTATTGACTGTACTGTTTATGATGCAGACGATGAAAGCATAGTTTACGGGATTATTACCGACGTCAGCGAAACAGGCGCAAATGACGTGTGGCACATAACAAAGGACGATAAAGAATATCTTATCCCCGCAATAAAAGACGTTGTAATCAGCGTTGATGTTGAAGATGGTATAATAAAAATCCGTCCGCTGAAAGGAATTTTTGACGATGAGAATTGATATAATGACTCTTTTTCCCGAAATGTGCGAGAGCGTTTTATCTTCAAGCATCGTCGGCAGGGCAAGGGAGAACGGATATGTTCAGATTAATTGCCATAATATCCGTGATTTCACGCTTGATAAACATAACCGCGTTGATGATTCACCCTACGGCGGAGGTATGGGAATGATTATGCAGACCCAGCCGATAGACTCGTGCTTTCGTCACATCTGCGAAGAAACGGGTGAAAGACCGTACCTGATATATATGTCCCCTCAGGGAAATGTGCTGACTCAGGAAAAGGTGCGTCAGCTTTCACAAATGAAAAATATAACTCTCCTTTGCGGTCATTACGAAGGCGTTGATGAAAGAATCATTGAAGAAATCGTTGATGAAGAAATTTCAATCGGTGATTATGTTCTGACGGGCGGTGAGCTGCCTGCACTTGTGCTTGCGGATAGTGTAGCAAGAATGATTCCCGGTGTGCTTTCCGATAATGAATGTTTCGAAGATGAAAGCCATTATTCAGGGCTTCTTGAATATCCCCAGTACACAAGACCCTTTGAATGGCATGGCAGAACTGTTCCCAATGTATTGCTGACAGGGCATCATGCGAATATAGAGAAATGGCGTCATGAGCAGGCTCTTGAAAGAACGCTCAGAAAGCGTCCCGATATGATTGAAAAAGCTGATTTGTCAGATAAAGATAAAAAGTATATCGAAAAACTTAAAAAGGAGAACGAGTAATGTTTTTCCACGAAAAAACTTATGATATAGACGAGCTTGTCCGTTATAATACCCATATTCACACACATTTTTCAGGTTGCGCGAGGCCTGAAATGCAGGTGAATGATATTGTGAAAACTGCTGAAGAAGCAGGGCTTAAACTGATTGCTCTTACAGACCATGATACTGCTGACAAGCCGAATATTGTTGCAGATTTCCGCAAACAGATTTTATCTGAGCTGAAAGAATCAAAGGTTAAGGTTTTAGTAGGTGCAGAGCTTTCCTGCTGCGGAATCGGAAAATTTGTAAACGATATTTCCTGCGATTCACAAATGGATTATAAACTTTACACAATGAATCACTTTCACGTTCGTTTCTGGGACCAGCCTGAAGATAAAACACCACGCGGGTTTGCTGTGCAGATGCTTAAAATGGCAGAAAGCGTAGTTGATTTGCGTCAGGCGGACTGCTTTGCTCATCCTTTCCACGCAGGCTACATACATAATTTTGACGACCCTCACGAAGTAACAAGAGCATATAAGGATAATGAACTTGGCGACATAATGGAAAAAGCCAACAACAAGCAGATTGCCTGGGAATTAAACACCGGTGCAGTTATGTCTGACCCTGAATTTTACCACAGATATTTTCAGATTGGTAAAGAAGTAGGTTGCGTTTTCAATATCGGCACAGACGCTCACCGTTTGTGTGCTGTTGATTCAACACAGTTTGCAGAAAGACTCAAAGAAATATTGTATTAAGGAGAATCGGAAAATGAAAATGCTTTTCAGACAAAGGTTTTTCTCCTGGTTTGACAGTTTTGATATTTACGATGAAGCGGGAAATACGCTGTATATCGTCAAAGGTCAGCTTTCATGGGGGCATTGCCTTAAAATTTTTGATGTAAACGGAAATCATATAGGAACGGTGAAAGAAAAAATTATTACTTTTTTGCCGAAGTTTGAAATGTATCTGTCTGACAGATATATAGGTTGCATCAGTAAAGAGATTTCATTTTTCAGACCAAAATATAATATCGACTGCAACGGCTGGAGAGTTGAAGGCGATTTTATGGGGTGGGATTATTCAGTAGTGTCTGCCGACGGCAGAAAAATCGCTGATATTTCAAAGGAACTTTTCAGGTTTACCGATACTTATGTTATCAATGTTCCTGATGCAAATAATTCTCTTTGTGCATTAATGCTCGTTCTTGCAATAGATGCAGAAAAATGCTCAGATAAATGATTCCGATATGTGTGTGACAAATATCATCATATTGACATTTTCTTATAAAAGAAATAAAATATTAATTGCAGAAACAATTAATAAGGGGAGAAAATAATGTTTTGTCAAAAATGCGGAAAGCAAATACCGGAAGATTCACGCGTGTGTCAGTATTGCGGTGTGCCGGTAATGGGACAACCTCAGAATATGAATGTAAATTATCAGCCGATGAAACCGAAGAAAACCCCGTGGAAAATAATTATTCCCATAGTGGCGGTTTTGCTTGTGATTGCCATTGTGATTGCAGTTGTTGTGTTCGTCAAGAAGAAAGATGATGCAAAACTTATTGAGATTCTTGAAAAATACACAGATGAGCCGATTGTTGAACTCATCTGTGAGGATTTTGATGATAACGGCGAGAAAGAAGCATATGCAGTAGTTGGTGATTCTGAAGAAAAAGAGGAATACACAGAATATATTGATGCAGATGTTTACTTTGTAAATCAGACAGAAGCAGAAGTTATAAAAGAAGATGTAAGCGGTCACTCAAACGGCACAATTGAAGTTGACGATACAATTTATGTTTCTTTTGAAATTTACGATGATGAAGCGGAAACAGGTCATTCTTACGTTTACACAGTAAGAGAAAATGAACCTGCAGAAGCAGAAATTTCAGGCAAATATTCTGACGTTCATCAGGACGGAATGAAAATTTACGCAACAGATGTAAACGGACAGATAATCGAAATTGAGCTTGAGCCTCAGAAATGGGAAGAAGCAAAAGAAGAAGATTTTAAAAATTTTGATAAAATTATCAATATTCATGCTGTAAATGTTAAAAATTACAGTGTCGATGCACCGAGGGCGTTTTCAATTGCATATGCTTGTCTATCAGGTTATGACGGATAGAAGTTATACAGTTGCTTTTTTGATGAAAGTGATTTTGAAAAGCATCTTGGTGATAAAAGTACTTTAATGTCAACAGGCCGTTTAGAGTATGAAAATCCTGACCCGTTGGGAAGATTCTTAAATCATGACGGCTATATAAAATTCCCTGCAGATAAAATTGATTGGATTATAGAAAATGTTTTCGGACAACAGCCGGACAGAAATATTTCTGCACCGATGTGGTATTATTACGGTGATTATTTTTATAGTGCAGTAGCTGTTTCCGAGGAATCTTTCCCGACCTTTGAAACAAAATACGAAAGACTTTCAGACAACAGATATAAGTTCAGTTCATCCGGTAAATATCATGACGGTACTGAGGCGAAATATGGTGTTGAAGGTGTTATCGGTCTTACGGAAGCAGACGGAAAACGCATATGGAAAATTTTTGAAATAAATACTTTCAGCACAGAAACAGGCAATTCCCTTGTGCTTGATGATGAAGCTGCTAAGTATCTTGGCGGGACATACAGTAAAATATTTGAGCAGTACGGAAATAATTTTGAGACCTTCTATTATGAGGGCGGAGATTTTGTTTATTATCCTGATGCTTATCCTCTTATGGGATTCTGTCCGAGTTATGACGAAGGTGAAGACAGAAAGGAACAGAAAGACAGAATTGTAAAATTTATTCTTGCGTGGGATACATCACATCTTTATAAAGATTTTTATGCTGATATGTCTTACAACGAACTTAAAGAAATTGTTTCCGGAATAAGCCGTCCTCAGTATTCTGATTACGATAGTTCATACTATACATCATTTGAATTCGACGGATACCGGTTCACATACTGCTGGTTTGATGAGCCTGACGATAATGCAAAATGCGCAGAGGTAATGATTTCTGTGGCAAATGACTGAGTTTGTTATCACAGCTCATAGAAAATAATTTCAATATTAATTTGCAAATATCACAACATAATATGACAAAATTTTATCCTCCTGTCACGTATAATGTTTACGTGACAGGGGATTTTTTATTTGTGAGGAGGGAAGAGCTTTTGCATGAGATAATTTATGTTGACGTTCTGATTGTGTTGAATCTGTTTATCAATTATTTTTTGCTTCTTCTGACTTCTTTTGCACAGAAGGAAAGCACAAAAAGGCTGCGTCTGCTTCTTGGTGCGTTGCTTGGCGCAGTGTTTTCTCTTGTCGTTTTTCTGCCTGAAATGGGAACGCTTTTCAACATATTTTCGCGTGTTTTTGCAGGTGCAGGAATTGTTTTTGTGACGTTCGGCTTTAAAACATATAAACGCTTTCTGAAGCTTTCGGCAGTTTTTATATTAATGACGTTCCTCTTTGCAGGGCTTATGATTGCACTGTGGATACTCTTCAGACCGCAGGGTATGCTTATTAATAATTCAACAGTTTATTTCGGCATAAGCTTACCTGTTCTGGTTGCAACAACTGCAGTATGTTATGTTGTGATAAAGCTTGCGATGAAGTTTATAGCGAAAAACAAACCGCAGAAAACAATCTGCGAAACGGAACTTGAAATTTTCGGCGAAAAACTCAAAGGCAGAGCAATGCTTGATACGGGCAACACACTCTCTGAAGGCTTTTCAGGCTATCCCGTGGTGATTTGTACATATGATTTTATAAAGAACATAATTCCGGAAAGCAGTGAAAAATTTTTTAAAGGTGATGTAAACTCGCTTTGCGGAATCACAGATGAACAATGGCGTAAAAGAGTAAGGGTTGTGTCATTTCTGACAGTTGGCGACACGGGGCTTCTTCCTGCTTTTCAGCCCGATAAGCTTATTATTGATAAAACGCATGAAACTGATAAAGTATTTGTCGGCGTAATGAGCCGTAAAAAATATATAAACGAAAGCTTCGATATGCTTTTGAATCCAAATTTATTTTGAGGTAAAACTATGAGAATATTTTCAAAAATCAAACAAAAACTTATTTTACTTGCAGAAAAAATTGAATATAAATTTATGCCGCAGGAAATCCACTATATCAACGGACCTGAAACATTACCGCCGCCGCTGACAAAAGAGGAAGAAAAGGATATAATGCAAAGAATAGAAAACGGTGATGAAAGCGCACGTGAACCTCTGATTGTGCATAATCTGCGGCTTGTTGTGTATATCGCTAAAAAGTTTGAAAATTCGTCAGTTCCCACAGAGGACCTGATTTCAATCGGAACGATAGGGCTGATAAAAGCAGTGAACACTTTCTGTCCTACAAGAAATATAAAACTTGCAACTTATGCTTCGCGTTGCATTGAAAACGAAATACTGATGTATCTGCGCAAAACAAATATACTCAAAACAGAAGTGTCAATTGATGAACCGCTGAATGTTGACTGGGACGGAAACGAATTGCTTTTGTCTGACGTTCTCGGAAGTGAAGCCGATACTGTGGGACAGCCGATTGAAAAGGAGGACGAAAGACGTCTGATTCTGAAACTTGTGGACAGTCTGCCCGAGCGTGAAAGGAAAATTATGAAGATGCGTTTCGGCATAGGAACACCCCGCGAACACACCCAGAAAGAAGTGGCAGATATCCTGGGAATCTCCCAAAGCTATATTTCAAGGTTGGAAAAAAGAATACTTGAGAAAATAAAACGCGAAATGGAGAGAGTTTCTTAATTATTATTGTAAATACCCTTGATTTTTTCTCTTTAAGTGATATACTTTTATATGTATGTGGTTTTATATTACTTTGTGAGAGGAAAAAGAAATGGTATTTTCAAGTTTAGTATTTCTTTGTATATTCTTCCCGGCTGTTCTGATTTTGTATCACATAAGTCCGGGTCTTAAACTTAAAAATATAATTCTTCTTGTTGCGTCACTTCTTTTCTACGCATGGGGAGAACCGAAATGGATAGTAGTAATGCTTGTTACTGCTTTTATAGATTATCTGGCCGGTGTCGTAATCGGCAAATCAAAGAAGAACAGTGTCAGAAAGTTCGCTTTGATTTGCTCGGTTGTGGTGACTCTCGGCTTTTTGGTCGTGTTCAAATATCTCAATTTCTTCACAACAAACCTCAATTTTATTCCGTTTTTCAACATTCCGCAGACAAATCTTGTTCTGCCCATAGGTATTTCTTTTTATACTTTCCAGGCATTAAGCTATGTTGTGGATGTTTACAGAAAAGATGTTGATTATCAGAAGAATTATTTTAATCTTCTGCTGTATGTCAGCATGTTCCCTCAGCTTATTGCAGGACCGATTGTAAGATACGTTGACGTTGCCAATGAAATTGCAGAAAGAAAAGTCACACTTGTGGATTTTTCTGATGGTGTTACAAAATTCCTTATCGGTCTTACAAAAAAAGCGATTTTTGCGAATTTTGCAGGTCTTCTTGCTGAAAACTATCTGGCAGGCGACCTGAAATCGCTTTCTGTCCTCGGCGCATGGACAGGCATTATAGCTTACTTCTTCCAGATTTATTTTGATTTTTCAGGTTATTCCGATATGGCAATCGGTATAGGAAGAATGCTGGGCTTCAAATTCCGCGAAAACTTCAATTATCCGTATATTTCTCTTTCGGTTACTGATTTCTGGAGAAGGTGGCATATGAGCCTTTCAAGCTTTTTCAGAGATTATGTGTACATTCCGCTGGGCGGTAACAGGCATCACCAATTGCGCAACATGTTTGTTGTGTGGTTGCTTACAGGATTCTGGCACGGCGCAAGCTGGAACTTTGTTCTGTGGGGACTTTATTATTTTGTAATGCTTGCATTTGAAAAATATGTGCTTGGCAAAATACTTGATAAAATCCCGAAAGTTTTCAGGCTTATTTATTCTCTCTTTATCGTTATTATCGGTTGGGTATTTTTCTATTTCGAGGATATTCCGTCAATCGGCAGAATGCTCGGTGCAATGTTCGGCGTAACATCTGTTTCAGGCACAACTGCGCAGGATATCACAACACTTACAAATAATGTTTTCCTGCTTGTGCTTTGTGCAATTGCGGTTACTCCGTTGTGTTCAATCTGTGCAAATAAGTTCACAACTGTTCTGAAAAAATCACCCAACGGCGTTATTCTCAACGGCGTTGTGACTCTTGTTTTCCAGGCGGTTGTGCTGGTCGGCTGTATGGCTTGCCTTGTCGGCTCAACTTATAATCCGTTCCTGTACTTCAGGTTTTAAGAAGAGGGGGGATTCAGAATGAGTGAAATTAATAATAAATCAAACAGAGAAAGAAGAATTTATTCTAACATTTTCGCCCTTGTATCAGCAATTTTCTTTCTTATTGTGCTTGGCTTTTTCGGCGTTATAAGCTTTCTTGATGTTGACCCGACTGTATCTGAAAGCGAAAACAGAAAGCTTGCTGCAAAGCCTGAATTTTCTTTTTCATCGCTTTTCGGCGGAACTTATACCCGGGATTTTGAGAATTATTATTCCGATACTTTCCCGCTCAGAGAAATGTTTATGTCAATGAACGGTAAAATTTCTTCAGTGCTTACTCAGTTTTCAGGCAAGGAAGATAATGTTATCGTAAATTACGAGAAGCATGACTCTGATTTTACGGGTGAAGGTATTGATGTAGGTATCAAGAAAGAAGAGGAAACTAAAAAAGATTTCCATGCAAAAGAAGAGGATGCTGCTTTCAAAGGCTCAATTCTTATCAGCGGTGACAGAGGAATGGAGGTTTTCACCGGCTCTGATTCTATGACAAGTAAGTATGCAGAGCTCGTAAATTCAACTTCTTCTGCAATGCCTGAGGGTGTGAAGTTCTATTCTATGGTAGTTCCCACCGCAATTGAATTTTACGGCACAAAGAGGTTTACCTCAGGTGAGCACTCACAGAAGGATTCAATAAAGCTGGCATATAAGAAGATGGATTCCTCTGTTATTACTCTCGATGTGTATTCACGTCTTGAAGAAAAAGCAGATGAATATATCTATTTCAGAACTGACCATCATTGGACTCAGAGAGGTGCATATCAGGCATATCTTGAATTCTGTGATGTTTCAAAGCAGACACCCGTTGACCTGAAAGACCTTGAAACAGGTAAAATCAAAGATTTTGTCGGCAGTCTTTATAAGGCAAGTAATGCCGATGTTCTTAAGAAAAATCCCGACTATGTGGAATTTTTCAAAACACGTGTTGAAGTTGACGGTATGGTTTATGAAAACAGCGAAATGGCTGACGGCTATCCGTTCTATGTCGTTGCACGTTCGGTAAATTCAAGCAATAAGTATCTTGCGTTTATCGGCGGCGACCAGCCGCTTGAAAAAATTGTAACAAGTAATAAAAACGGCAAAAAAATCCTTGTTATCAAAGAGTCTTACGGAAATGCTTTAGTTCCGTTCCTCTGCGATAATTATGAGGAAGTTTATGTTGTTGACCCCAGGCAGACAAATTTTGATTTGCCTGATTTTGTAAAAGAACAAGGTATCGGCGAAGTTCTTATGATTAACTATTCGTTTGCAATGGCAAATAAAACCTTCTCCGATGCACTTTACGCAATGATAGATTAATTAAATGTTAGGAAGATAAAAATGCAGTTTATTGCCCTCGATTTGGAATGGAACAACGTCTACGGTAAAAAAATCAAAGGCTTTTTCAATGAAATAATAGAATTCGGTGCCGTAAAGGTTGATGAAGAGGGTAATATTTATGATGAGTTTACCTGCCTTATTAATACACAGGTCGGCAAAAAGCTCCGCGCAAACACCAAGGAAATTACCCATATTACAAATGATGAAATCAAAACGGGTATCCCTTTTACAAAAGCTGTTTCCGAATTCAAAAAGTGGATAGGTAAAGATGAAAGCGTTATTATGACATGGGGCGACGGCGATGTCAGAGTCCTTATTGATAACTGTAAATATTTCGGTTGCGGTGACAGAATACCTTTCCTTGATAGGTATATGGATTTGCAGAAATATTTTCAGAGAATAAAATGTACCTCAAAGTCGCAGCAGATAGGGCTGTCAAATGCTGCGGAAATGGTGGGTATCAGCGATGACGGATATTCTCTGCACAGGGCCCTTGATGACAGTAAGATAACGGCAAAATGCTTTTCTGTAATCAGGGAAGATAAGATTATAAAAGATTATATCAAAGAGTGTAATGATGAATTTTATTCAAGAATAATTTTCAAGAACAAGGTTATCAGTTCAATGAAAAATCCCCTTGTTGATAAATCTTATCTTAACTGTACCTGCGAAGAATGCGGTAAACCTGCTACGGCGCTTACAAAGTGGAAATATTCAAATCAGTATTTCCGTGCACAGTATTATTGTGAAAGCTGTGATAAAAAATATCAGGTCAATGTCCGCTTCAGAAAAATGTATGACCGCACGGAAATCCGCAAAATCGTAAAACCCATTGTTGAGGAAGAAACGTCAGCGGACAGCACAGAGCTTAAAGTTTAATGAAAATAATTCCAAACAAATTCCGGGTGGCAATCTGCCATCCGATTTTTTATGATTTTATACTGTCACCGTCGTAAGCTTTTGTTATATCACGCAATTACAACGCCATATCAGGTTTTCAGATTATGATTTGTCGTGCAGTTAATTATTTTATCGTAGGGGCGCCCATTGGGCGTCCGCCTGAAAATGACGCATAATTTAACGGGTCGTCGAGGACGCCGACCCCACGAAATCTCAATTTAATTTTAACACTCGTAGGGCAGGGCCTTGGTCCTGCCGCCAAATCTTACGCAAAATAACAAACGGCGGGAGCAAGCCCCCGCCCTACAATAACGTTTTAGACATAGAGATAAATTAGAATTTATGTAATAACAAAACCGCGGCAGAAGCAAGATAACTTCTATCGCGGTTTTTCAATTACTTTTATGTGCGTATTATGAATTCAAGGCTTTATTTGCCGACACAGAATTGTGAGAAAATTTCATTGACTACTGCTTCGCTTGCTTTTTTGCCTGTAAGCTCAAGGAGCTTTTCAATAGCACAATCAAGCGACACGTTTACTGCATCGAGCGTAAGCCCGTATTCAAGGGCATTTTTCGCTTCCTTTACGCAATTCAACGCCTCGACTGTTGAAAGATATTGCCTTTCACCCGTCAGCATTGCGGCGCTTGTATCAATTCTGTCAGTTTCAAGAAGTTTTTCAACTGCCTTTTCAAGCTCATCTTTACCATCAAGTTTTTCTGCGCTGATTTCCACCAACGTTTCAATATATTCCGATATCACATCTTTTATATTTTTTGTATCAAGGTCTGTTTTGTTTATAACACCGAGGCAGAGCTTATCCTTGCAGAATTCAAGAACCTCCATATCTTCTTTTGCAAGCTCTTCAGAGCCGTCAAAAACTGCAATTACAAATTCAGATTTTCTGAGTCTGTCTTTTGCAATATCAACACCGATTGCTTCAATGGGGTCTTCGCTTTTTCTGATTCCTGCAGTATCTGATAAATGAAGTGAAATTCCGCCGAGTGTTACCGTATCTTCAACAACATCGCGTGTTGTGCCTGCATAACTAGTAACAATACTTCTCTGACTTCCCACAAGCATATTCATAAGCGTTGATTTGCCTACATTCGGTCTGCCGACAATTGCGGTTTTGACACCCTGAGTCAACACTTTACCGCTGTCATAAGTTGAAATTAGCTTTTCAAGAGCATTTTCCACTTCATCTATTGTAGACAACATTTCATCTGTTTCAAGCTCTTCAATTTCTTCATCGGGATAGTCAACCCACGCTGAAAGATGAGCACAGATATTTACAAGCTTCTGCGTATTTTCATCGATTTTACGGCTTAAAGTTCCGTCAAGGGCTGTCAGTGCTGCATCAGCTGCCTGCTTACCCTGCGCACCTATCAGGTCCATAACGGCTTCCGCCTGTGTTAAATCCATTTTACCGTTTAAAAATGCTCTTTCGGTAAATTCACCTGCTCTTGCGGGAGAAGCACCTGCTGAAAGCACAGCACGCAAAGCTCTTTTAAGCACATAAAGACCACCATGGCAGGAAAGTTCAACAACATTCTCCCCCGTATAACTGTGCGGTGCTTTGAAAACGAGAGCTACGCAATCGTCAATATCACCGTCAGGGTCATGAACTCTGCCGAAATGAGCTCTGTATCCTTTTGAAGACACAAGTTTATTCCCGCTTGCAGCTGTAAAAACTTTATCGCATATTTCCATAGCGTCATCGCCTGAAACTCTTATCATACCAACACCGCCTGCAGCCTGTGCAGTTGCTATGGCGGCTATAACTTTATTATCATCAAACATATTTTTCACCCTACTGATTTGTAACGTCTTCCGTAAAAATTGCAGCACCGTTTTCTCTCAAAATCGACTGCACTTGTTTAACGTCAAGATTATGTAAATTTTTTCCTGAATCAAATGCCACTGCACAAGCAACACCTGCGGCTTCACCCATACAACAGCAGATAGGCATAATTCTTATCGATGCCTGAGCCTCATGAGTAGCGGAAGCACAACGGCCTGCGACCAGGAGATTATCAAATTCTTTAGGAAGTAAACTTCTGTAAGGAATTGAATAAAATTCACCTTTTTCAAAATACCTGTGGCTTGTGCCCGTACCTGCAGGGTTGTGGATATCAATATCGTAATTGCCAAGGGCTATGGAATCATCGAACATAGTGCAAGAAATAAGGTCGTCTGCAGTTAAAATATATTCACCTTTAAGTTTACGGCTTTCCCTGACGCCAATTTCGCCGGCAACAGATAAAACAGTGCTTTCTTCAAAGGCTTTTGAATTTTCTTTCAGAAAACGCATCATCTCGTCAATCTGACGTCTGGCGATTTTCTCCGCCTTGCTTAATTCAAAGGGGTTTGTAGGGTCAAGTTTAATAACCCTTGTTGTGTTAAAATGAACAACGTCATTACCCGTACCGAAGAAGCAAAGAATATTTTCTCTGGGATTTGTAATTTCGCCTGACTTTTGTTTTTCCAGATAAAGGTTTTGCAGATTTGCTCTTTCCTCTTTAAACAAATCCACGTCCACTCCGCCTACTCTGAAACAAGTTGTCATGGGCTGACAAAATCCGTCATCATCTCTGCCAAGCTGATAATCACAGCCTGCGAAGCAGAACAAATCTCCGTCACCTGTGGCATCGATATAAAAATCCGCTTCAAGTTCAAATTTACCTGATTTTGATGCAACCGTTACGCTTTCTATCTTTCTGCCCTCTTTTTGAACATCAAAAATACATGAATGGAAAAGGACATCAACATTTGCTTCGTCTGTCATTTCATCAAGAAGAAATTTCATATATTCAGAGTTAAAGTGTTTTACGTGGTCCTTCCACATATTTTCCATGTGTCTTAAACGTAATTCTTCAAAGAAACCGCGGGAAAGGTATTTTGTCTCATTTGTTTCAGGATCCTGAGTCCAATAAGGCATAAAAGGAAAAATAAGGTTATTTGACATAGCACCGCCGAGACAGCCTGATTTTTCAACAAGCAAAACCTTAAGCCCTTTCCTCGCCGCACTTATCGCCGCTGCAACGCCTGTAAAACCGCCACCTGCAACTAAAAGATTATATTTTTCCATGCCTGACAACCTCCTTATTTTAAAAAAATCGCAGAGGGACACTCTGCGATTAAATATTATTCTGCTGATTCAGTTTTTGCTTTGGGTTCGATTTTGCCGTAAAGTGATGCACCGCTTACATCTGATCTGGGCTGTGCATTTGTTTTCGGCTGAGAAGGTGCAGATGCTTTTTTTGCACCGCCTTTTGAATCACGTCTTGAACGGTTGTAGTTGCCTGATGCATGTGTGGGTTTTACACCGTCAACAAGTTTAATTACAACTCTTCTTGAATCATCACTACCGATTGAGTAAGACTCAACATTTTCAATCTGCTGAACAGCAGTGTGGATGATTCTTCTTTCATACGGATTCATAGGCTCAAGAACAACATTTCTGCCGTATTTAAGCACTTTATCTGCATTTCTCTTTGCAAGGTCTGTGAGAGTGTTTGCTCTCTTTTCTCTGTAGTTACCTACATTGACTGAAACACGCTTGAATTCTTCGTTTTCTTTGCCTACAACAAGGCGTACAAGATACTGAATAGCGTCAAGTGTTTCGCCGCGTCTGCCGATTACGCAACCGTAATCATCACCGCATTCAACGCTGAAACTGATTGAATCAGATTTCTTTGTTGTTGTGATATGGATTTCTTCAAGTCCGAGGCCTGCAAAAATACTCTTGATATAATTTTCAGCAACGCCGTCAGCATCAACTGTAACTACTGCGTTTGCATCATCTTCTTCTGATGTTTCTTCAACTTTTTTCGCAGGTTTCTTTTCAACCTTTTTCTTTTCTGTGTTCTTTTTAGCTTCAGGTTTTGCTTCAGCTATAACCTCAGCTTTAACTTCAGGTTTCTTTTCTTCTTTCACTTCAACCTCATAAAAAGCTCTTGCTTTATAAACTGTTGAGCCTCTGAACAAACCTAAAATTTTCTTTTCCTGTACGTCGACAATTTCTTTTATAACATCTGCGTTTTCAGGAGCGTTAAGTTCTGCTACCGCAGCTTTCTGGGCTTCTTCTGCTGTTGAACCTGTGCCGAAAGCCTCAATAGTTTTTTTCAATTATTTCACCGCCTGTAAATTAGTCTTTGTCTTTCATTTTTGAAATCATTTTAATATTGTTTTCTTTTGAACGGCGCTGAATTGTTTCCACAACAAGAACTTTTGACATAACTTTTTCGTTACTGTAAACCTTGTTGAGAATAACCATCTGAACAGCGCTGAGTATATTCTGGAAAATCCAGTAGACACCGATACCTGCCGGGAATTTGAAAGTGAAATACACTGACATAAGCGGCATACCGAATGTCATACAACCCATAGAGGGATTTTTTGCCATTTCAGGGTTTTGCTTTTTCTGTCTGACATAAGTGATAAGGCTTGTAAGCATTGAAGTCAGACCTGAAAGAAGCGGAATAAGCAGAATAAGCTTTGATCCGGTATCACTGGCTGACCAGTTTTTGATTGTGTCAAAGCTGGGAGAAGTTGTAAGTGTAACACCGAATGCTGAGAAGTTATCGATAAAATCCGTAATCTGTTTAGCAACATCTGCAGAAACCACATCAGAAATCTCTGTGAACTTGTCCATAATAAGCATTTCAATCTGTCTTGCAGCGTTACTCTCCCCTGCTATCTTGTTAACAGCCTTTGTCAACGCAGCAATATCAGCTGCCGGAATACGAATAACATAAGTCAAGGGCTTATAGATAACATTATAAAGAATCATAATGATGGGAAGCTGAATCAGCATAGGAAGGCAGCCCTGTGCACCCATGGGGTTATAGCCCTCACGCTGATAAAGAGCCTGTGTTTCTTCCTGGATTTTTTTCTGATCGCCTGCATATCTTGCCTGGATTCTTCTTATTTTCGGCTGAAGGCGCTGCTGCTTTGCAGTGGTCTTCTGCTGAGAAATTGCAGATGGAAGAAGTATAAGCTTGAAAACTATTGCAAAAAGAAACAATGCAACGACATAGTTGCCGCTCAGATTGTAAAACTGTTCAAGCACCCACGCAAAAGGCAGGTATACATAATCTAAAAAACTCATTTTCTATCCTCCGAAGCAGGTTTTGTTTTTTTTGGTTTTACGGGGTCATACCCACCGGGGAATAGCGGGTTGCATCTCATCAGACGCAAAAAAGCTAATATTCCTCCCTTGATAACTCCGTGAATCTCAATTGCATCAACTGCGTATTGAGAACAAGTCGGATAATATCTGCATCGGGGAGGAAACAGAGGAGATATTTTTCTTTGATAAAACCTTATAAATTTAATCAATATGTTTTTCATTGCGGTTTATTACCCCGGCACTACCTAAATGCTCACGCATCGTTTTCATAACGGCAGTACTCTTGACATACTTTGTTTTGCTTCTTGCAACGAACACGATGTCGAAACTTCCTGAAATTTCAGGAAACAATTGATAAAACGCTGCCCTGATAACTCTGCGGGAGCGGTTTCGTTCAACTGCGTTGCCGATTTTCTTGCCTGTCGTTATACCATAACGACAGTATCCGACGCGATTTTTTACAACATAGGTTACAAGTGCACTTGATGCAAATGACTTACCTCTGCCGTACGCACGTCGGAAATCACTGTTCTGATTTAACGTTATGGGTTTTGACAAATCAATCAATCCGTTCGTCTGAATGTACAGAAATTAATAAGAAAGGTGCTTTCTGCCCTTTGCTCTGCGGCGAGCAAGAACCTTGCGGCCGTTTCTGTCAGACATTCTTTTGCGGAAACCGTGTTCCATTTTTCTGTGACGTTTTTTGGGCTGATAAGTTCTTTTCATCTTTAACCCTCCTATCCTCTCAGTTAATATTGTCAGCAATTTCCGGAACGTCTTTATCCGAAAACCGATGAAATTGAGTTTTAATGCAAGTCCGACTTGCATAAAAAACATACTCCAACAATATGATATTATATAATAAAAATGTCCATAATGTCAACACCTTTTTTATAAATAAATTTTTATATTCCACTCTTTGAGTTATTTTACAATAATATTATCAAATCACTATGAAATTTTGATGAAATGTGGTAATATATATTAGTAAAACACGTTGGAGGTAATATAAATGAAAGAAATAAACATCAGAGATTTAAAAGAAAACGTACTTAAGATGATCAGCGACGATTGGGCTTTGCTTACTGCAGGCAACGAATCAGGCTTCAACACAATGACTGTAAGCTGGGGCGGAATCGGCGAGCTCTGGGGCAAGGATGTGGCATTTATCTTCGTCAGACCGCAGAGATATACAAAAGAATTTATCGACCGTGAAAAAATGATGACCCTTTCTTTCTTCAGTGGCGAATACAAGAAAGAACTTGGCTTCTGCGGAAAAAAGAGTGGCAGAGATTGCGACAAAATGAAAGAAACAGGTTTTACTCCTGTTTTTTCTGACGGCACAACATACATTAAAGAAGCATCACACGTGCTTATTCTCAAAACACTTGCTGTTACAGATATAACACCTGACTCTTTCCTTGATAAAACAATCGATGAAAGCTGTTATCCTAACAAAGATTACCATAAAGTATATATTGCAGAGATTGTGAAAACGCTCGAAAAATGACCAAAACGGTATCCTTAAAAAATTTTTTAAAAATTTTAAAAAAACGCTTGACAATCGTGAAACGTTGTGGTATTATATCTAAGTCGTCAGGACAGAACGTTCTGATAAGTTGGTGTTTATGGCGATGAGGGTCCACCCGTTCCCATCCCGAACACGGTAGTTAAGCTCATCAGTGCCGAAGATACTTGGCTGGAAGCGGCCCGGGAAAATAGGACGACGCCAACATAATTGAGTAGCCACCCAATAGGGTGGTTATTTTTTTGGAAAGATGAAAGGAGCATTATTTATGGTATATACATACAGAACACAAGGCACTTGTGCAAGAACAATTGATGTGGAAGTTGAAGACGGTATCATCAAAGAAGTTCACTTCAACGGCGGATGTGCCGGCAACACCGCAGGCATTTCAAAATTAGTTGAAGGTATGGAAGCAAAGCACGTAATTGAACGTTTTGAAGGCATCAGATGCGGATTCAAAAGCACCTCCTGCCCCGACCAGCTTGCACAGGCTCTTAAATTAGTTCTCGAAAAAATTTAAGCTATCACTGATGTTGATATTATTACAATTTGTCAGAGCAATGCTCATAGCAGGTTTTTAAGCTATCACTGAGTTGATTTGCGGAAAATTAAAATCACGCAAATGCATAGTAAGTTTTAATGCAGAAACTCGCCGAATAAAACAGTATAATAAATAACAAAACCGTACTTTTCCGCAAGTACGGTTTTTCTGTTATACAAGTGTATATACTTTTATTAAAACACCGTCAAAGGTAACATCAATGGTATTATTCTTGATGCACTTCCCCTGCCATTTTCGTAAAGATATAAGTCCTTATGGTAATTTGTAGCCTGCTGCAAGATAGATTTTATACCAATCTTCTCTCGACATTGTAATTTCAGATGCTTTGGCAATATCAGTTATTCTCTGAATATTTGTGCTGCCCACAACAGGCTGCATTTTGTCAGGAAGACGCAAAAGCCACGCAATTGCAATCCCGCTGTCTGTTGTATTGTATTTTTCAGCCATTTCGTTAACGGTTTTTCCCAACTCGGCATTTTCACCGTTTTCAAGGAAATATCCTGAAATGAAACCTCTCTGCAATGGTGACCATGGCTGAATTGTAATGCCATTAAGTCTGCAGTAATCGCGCAGATATCCGTCTTTGTTGATTCCGTCGCGGTTATCAAGGTTTACGTTTGCACCGCTTGACAGCATTGTAGCGTTTGTAATGCTCAGTTGCATCTGATTTATTTTTAATTCCTGCTTTACTGCAGTTTTAAGAAGTTCAATCTGCATTGCACTGTGGTTTGATACACCGAAAAAGTCAACTTTACCGTCTTTTTCAAGCTTATCAAATGCTTCGGCAACTTCTTCAGGCTCCATAAGCAAATCAGGTCTGTGGAGAAGTAAAACATCAATTTTTTCAACGCCTAATCTTTTAAGAGAATTTTCAACTGAAGAAACAATATGCTCCTTTGAAAAATCATACATACCTTTGCGTATACTGCACTTTGTCTGGATAATGATTTTATCACGCAGAGATTTGTTTCTTCTGAGTGCACCACCGAAAACCTCTTCACACTTGCCACCACCATAAATATCAGCGTGGTCAAAGTAGTTATAACCAAGGTCAATAGATGTGCTCAGATATCTGTCAGCTTCGCTGTCCGTAAAATCTGCAATTCTCATACAGCCTAAAGCCACCTGAGAAACTTCTGTGTCAGCAGAAAAAGTTTTGATGTATTTCATAGTTTTCTCCTTGTGTGTTATAAATTGTACTTTCTTATAAAATATGAGGGTGTACAGCTCCATGCATGACAAAGGCTGTTTGAAAGTCTGTCATTATAAGGCGAAAAGTCAGGTTCACCCGGTACATATGCTTCCCAGAAAGTATCGGCACCAAGCTCAATCATACCGCCCCAGAAATTCTTCAGATATTCTGTTGCTTCTTTTTTCATACCAAGCTTCAACATTGCTTCTACAACATAGTGCTGCATATACGGTGTAACAGGTTGCTTTGCATCTTCGCTCTCAAGTGCACAAAGCAGAAGTTCTTTTGCTTCTTCACCACCAATCACACCACCGAGAATCATCCATACCTGCGAATGTATATTAAACTGATATTCATCAAGATAGTTTATAAATGCCTTTTTATTCTCATCAAACAGATGTGTTTTTGATGACAAACGCACTTTTTTGAGTAACTCTGAATATTTTTTACAATCGCAGTCTCCGAGTTTTTCCAAAAGATCTGCAAAGCGTTCAAGTGTATAAAGATACACACCTTGCAGGGCTGTTAAAGCTTTAAGACCCGGACACCAGTCAATGAAAGAAAACCAACCTTTTTGCGGTGTTACAATCAGGTTTTCATCAAGAATTTTTTCAAAGCAGTCAAGCTGTGATTTGCAGATTGTAAGCAAGTCGTCAACAGTATCTCCGTCAGCAGTATGCTCGTAATAATCGCAGAGCGTTACAACAAATAACAGCGCATAATCAGCAATATGTGCACGTCCTGAAAAATAATACGGTGTTTCGTAAATGTATGACGGAAGAAAACCGAGCTCATCTGTTTCGCCTGCGGCAAAAAGGTAAAGGCATCTTCTGACAATCTTATTATTGTTAAAAGTGTAGTAATTTGTCAGTGCCTCAAGTCGCAGGTCGCCTGTCCACAGTCGGCGGTCACGTTTAGGTCCGTCCTCAAGGAATACTTGCATGCATTCTTTCAGCGTATCAGTTGCAACTTCGTCAATTCTTCCCAGCATTTCGTCATTTGTTTCTGCTTTTTCCAGTTGTGTGATATCAGCACTTGTTGATGCTGTAAAACAAAAATCAGAAAGCACAATCGGTTTTCTTGTGAAATCAACTGTGATTTTAATATATCGGCAACTGTATCTTCTCGGCATTTTTATTTCACCGGGCAAGTCGATGTTGAGAATTTCTTCCTGAAGCCACGTTTTTGAAAGACCCGGTTCGTAAGTAGAAAATTCTCTGTTTATTTCATATAAATCTTCCCCGAATTTGATTGTCATACGAACGGGAGCATCAATAAAATCATCGTAGTTGTCGAATTTAAATGAAAAATGTCCCACAGCGTGTTCTTTAAGGTCAAGAACGATGCTGTTTCCGCTTTCAGCAAGGAATCGCTCTGCATCAGGCACAATTTTCCTGAAAAATAATTGGGGTCTGTTTTCTTCTGCTTTTTTCAAAAAATAATTTTTATCTTTCATAATCCGCACCGCCGATGTTCAGAATTGTTTTTTATATCATTATACCACAGTATAAAAAAAGAGCAAGACAAACGCCGAGTTCCCATAAGTATTTTTTCTTTAAAATGTGAACTTACGGCACAATAATGCGTTAAACCCCGCCGATACGCGATAGCGTTATCGGTGGGGTTTGCCTTTTCTTGCACACGCAATTTCGCATTTTAAAGTGCCTTGCAGTTTCGTAGAAAGGCAAAATTTCTTGGATTGAAGCCAAAAATGCAGCAAGGCTACCGCCTTGCGAGGCTTTTGGTAATAATACAAGGAATTTGCTTCGAGAAACAAAAACTACCTTATGGTAACTCGGCGAAAGTCTTGCTTAAACGAAAAGTGAAGAGTTAATAGTGAAAAAGTAAAATCGACAAGTCTCACGCGAAACTTGTCGATTCTGGCAGGGGATAAAGGATTCGAACCTCTACATACAGAGTCAGAGTCTGCTGTGCTACCATTACACAAATCCCCTACGAACAAATGGTATTATACAACTCTCGTACTGTTTTGTCAATAGTTTTTTGAAAATTTTTGAAAAAATTTTTTCATAGTTGAATATGAAGAAAAATTATTATATAATCAACTTAACAATCTCTGATAAAGGTGGTTGAAAATCATGAAAATAGTTCAGCAGACAGATGTTTTAGCCGACAGATACGGTATTGAAAAAGCCCTTGATCTGATAGCCGATGCAGGCTTTGACGGATATGACTATTCTGCATTCCATATGAAAGATGATTCATCTCCCATGAACGGAGAAAACTATATGGACCTTGCAAAAAAAATCAAGGCAAAAGCAGATGAACGGGGCTTAAAATGTTATCAGGCTCATGCACCGTTTCCGTCTGCAAAAAAAGATGACAAAGTATTCAACGCCGGTATAAAAGAAAAAATAATACGTTCAATGGAAATTGCAGCATTCCTCGGTGCGGAAATGATAGTTGTGCATCCTATGCAACATCTGCCGTATACCATGAACGCAGAAAAGCTTTACGAGCTTAATATGGCTTTTTACAGAAGTCTTATTCCCTATGCTGAAAAATTCGGTATAAAAATTGCAGTTGAAAACATGTTCCAGGGAGATAAAAACAGAGATGTGTGTTTTGACGGCGTATGTGCAGACGGCAGAGAATTCAAAAAATATATTGATGATTTAAACAGCAGCTATATTACAGGCTGTCTCGATTTAGGTCATTGCGGACTTTGCGGAAGAGAAGCGCAGGATATGCTGCGCATTCTGGGTGCAGAGAGAATCACCTGCCTTCATATCCACGATAACGATTATTTCAAAGATAAACACACTCTCCCCTGCACGATGAGCATGAATTGGGATGAAATCTGCAAAGCACTTGCGGAAATCGGATACAAAGGGCATTTCACATTTGAGTCAGATAATTTTCTCAAACGCTATGACGATGAATTTATCCCCACCGCACTCAGATTCATGTACGACACAGCAAAATATTTAGTTGCAAAAATTGAAAAATACGCATAAAAATTAACCCTGCAGTGAGCTGCAGGGTTTTGTTTTTTAAAGATTTGATAAATCATACGGTGTTCTCTGGTAAACGAAATAGTTCAGCCAGTTTGAAAACAACAGATTTGCCGTTGAACGCCATTGAACTGTGGGGATTCTGTTGGGGTCATCATTGGGAAAATAATTGTATGGAATTTTTATATCCAGACCCTGGGAAACATCGCGGAAATATTCTTTTGCAAGCGTGTCGCAATCGTATTCGGAATGCCCTGTTGCAAAGAAGTTTCTGCATTCCATATCGGCGATAAGGTGAACGCCTGCAAGCTCCGAATAAGAAAGTATCTGCAACTCTTTCACAAGAGCGATATCGCTTCTTCTGATTTCAGTATGCCTTGAGTGCGGAACATAGAAAACATCGTCAAAGCCACGCATAATCGGATGATACTTATCAAGGGACACATGGGGGAAAATACCGAACATCTTTTCTTTAAGAGGATATTTCGGCACGCCATAGTGATAATAAAGACCTGCCTGTGCGCCCCAGCAGATATGGAAGGTTGAATAAACGTGAGTTTTAGTCCACTCAAAAATCCGGCAAAGCTCTTCCCAATAGTCAACTTCTTCAAACTCTAATTTTTCAACAGGTGCACCGGTAATAATCATGCCGTCATATCTGTTGTTTTTTATTTCATCAAAGGTTTTATAAAATTTGAGCATATGCTGTTCAGAGGTGTTTTTTGATTTATGCGTAGCCATCTGCAGAAGCTCAACATCAATCTGCAGAGAGCTGTTACTTAAAAGACGTAACAACTGTGTTTCGGTAACCACCTTAGTAGGCATAAGATTGAGTATTATAATTTTAAGCGGTCTGATATCCTGCTTACTTGCTCTGCCTTCCGTCATAACGAAAATATTTTCAAGCTCAAGACTGTGACGTGCAGGCAGCTGGTTATCAATCTTAATCGGCATAATCTCACCTCCGTAAATCATTTCTTTTTATTATATATTGATTTTGTGTTTTTGTCAATTTTATTTATGTTTTTTATATCTTCAACAAAATAAAATGCTTTAAAAACATATACGTAAAATTAATTTGTTAAAAACTATTAAAAATGTTTTTAAGTTTGTTATTTCCTTGACTATCTTATGCAAATAAATTATAATATAAGTGTAAATATAAACTGTATATTTGCGCCCGAAAATCAAATGGAGGTATGTTAAAATGTTAAAGAAAAGCGCAAAAAGATTTTTAAGCGTGCTTCTCGTTGCTGTCATTGCTTTATCGTGCTTTGCAATGAATATTTCAGCTGCGGAAGAAAACGTTGCAAGTATCGGCGATGTTTATTATAACAGCGTTGAAGATGCACTTAATGCCGCAGTAAGCGGTGACACGGTTATCGTGCAGAAAGATACAACTATCACTCAGAACGTTACTGTCAAAGCAGGCGTTACTCTGCTTGTGCCTCATAAAGACGGTTATACAGGTTACGATCCTTCAAGCGGTAATCCTGATGTAAACTCAAATGCTACAGGGTATGTAACAGACGTTCTTTACAGAACACTTACTGTTAACGAAGGCGTTACAATTGAAGTTAACGGTACAGTTATGGTAACGGCTCTTATTGGTCTGAAAAAGAGTGGCCACTATCGTCACGAAGTTAACGGCAACTATGCTCAGATGGTTCTTAACGGAAAAATGAATGTCAATAACGGCGGTGTAGTTGTCGCTAACGGCTACATCAAAGGTTCAGGCGAAATTGAAGCTTTCTCAGGTGCAGAAGTCAGAGACCTTTTTGTTATTGAGCATTTCCGCGGCGGTACACACTCATCTTACATGAGAACCCAAGGCGTATGGATTGCAAACGAATATGATGTGCGTAATATTACTGTTGAAATTACTATCCATTATGGTGCAGAGTTTACAGTACAGAATGTTGCATATTTTAACAGCAGTTTCAGCTATAATGTAGTTACATTCATCGGTTCATCAGATGGTATTTTTATCCTTAAAGAAGGCGGTAAATTTGTAAGAACAATTGAATACCGTGAAAGAATCGGCAAAGAAGCAGAAGTTTATAAACTTTATGGCGGCGGATATTTAGGTTCTATTTCAATTAAATTTTACATAAGTGTCCTTCCTGTTACAGTTAACTCATCAAGCTTTGTTGTTTCAATGGACGGAGATAACGAACTTCATCTTTATGACGGCGAATATAATACATACTATAACTCAAAAGCAATCAGTATGAAATTCCTTCCCGGCTGTGAAGTTACAATTCATGACGGCGCAAAATTCTCAGTTGACAGATACAAAACAACTACCCGTGACAGATATTCACAAATCGTAGCTTACAGAGAACTTACTGATTCACAGTTTACAGTAAACTACCGCTATCCTCAGGGAAGACCTTCAGCAAAATGCTTTGTCGAAAATGGCGGTGAACTTTATGTTGACGGTGAAATAGGCGGTGAAATTTATCTTGATTCAGGTGCAGTCGTAACTAAGGGCGATAATGCAGTATTCTCAGTAACAACAAAAGAATCTGCAAAACTCAGTACGAGAGATACAGAAACTTATGTGAATGATGCAGAATTTATTGCTCCTGAAGGATATCACACAAGATGGGAAGGAAACCAGCTTGTTATTGAAGAACATACATACAGCGCAGAGGTTACTGCCGATAAAGCACCTACTTGTACAGCATCAGGCACAGGTAAATATCTCTGCACTCTTGAAGGTTGCGGTGCTTACACATCAACTACAATCCCCGCAACAGGTCATAACTATAAAGCAGTAGTTACTGCTCCCACCTGCACAGAAAAAGGTTTCACAACTCATACTTGTGCAAACTGCGGTGACAGTTATGTAAACTCATATGTAAATGCAACAGGTCATACATATGGTGATTGGGTTGTAACAGATGCTACCTGCACAGCTGACGGCTCAAAAACAAAAACATGTGCAGTTTGTTCAGCTACAGTTACAGAAAAAATTTCTGCAACAGGTCACACAGCAGGCAGAACAGAAACTGTAAATGCAACTTGTACTAAAGATGGTAAAACAACAGTTTATTGCTCAGTTTGTGGCGGTATCATTTCAGAAACAGTTATCGAATCAGCAGGTCACGATTATAAAAAAGCAGTGACAGCACCTGATTGCGAAAACAAAGGCTTCACAACATATACCTGCTCTGTTTGCGGTGACAGTTACATCGCAGATTATGTAAATGCACTCGGTCACACAGAAGAAACAACAGTTGTCGATGCAGATTGCGAAAATGCAGGTTTGAAAACAACAGTATGTACTGTTTGTAATAAAGTGCTTTCTGAAGAAACAATTCCTGCACTCGGTCATACAGAAGAAACAATAACCGTTGATGCAACTTGTGAAGAAAACGGTTCAATCAAAACAGTATGTACAGTTTGTAATAAAGTGCTTTCAGAAGAAACAATTCCTGCACTTGGTCACACAGAAGAAACAACAACTGTTGACGCAGATTGCGAAAACGCAGGTTCAATCAAAACTGTATGTACAGTTTGCGATAAAGTGCTTTCAGAAGAAACAATTCCTGCACTTGGTCACACAGAAGAAACAACAAAGGTTGACGCAGATTGCGAAAACGCAGGTTCAATCAAAACAGTATGTACAGTTTGCGATAAAGTGCTTTCTGAAGAAACAATTTCAGCACTCGGTCACACAGAAGAAACAACAAAGGTTGACGCAGATTGTGAAAACGCAGGTTCAATCAAAACAGTATGTACAGTTTGCGATAAAGTGCTTTCCGAAGAAACAATTCCTGCACTCGGTCACAGCTGGAGCCAGTGGACAGAAGTCAACGGCAAGCAGGAAAGAGTATGTTCAGGCTGTGGTTTAACTGAACAGAGAGAAATTCCGACTGCTGTTACGCTTCTTAAAACTATCCGCGGTACAGCATCCTTCAAAACCTTCAAAGGTGAAAAATGTATTGCAATTACAATTGAAGAAGGTAAAACTGCAACGGGTGTTTACACTGAATTGACAGACGGCGGTTCAGTTGAAATTACAGATGTTTACGGTAATATTCAGTCTCTTGCAGACAGATACGTTGCTTATCAGGCACAGAACATGTCAAACCCTGTGGCTACAATGACATTGACTTATGCAGACGGTAAAGTTGAAACTTATCCCGTAGTGTTTGAGCTTTACGATATGGAAAGCGAAATCAGCTTCAACCCTGCAGAAAAAATCAAACCTATCAGAGGTAAGGTTTCACTTGCAACTGACGAAAAAGGCGATTATGTTCTTGTTGAAATGAACGAAGGTCAGTCTTCAGTAGGTATCTATAAAGCATCTCTTGACGGTTCAACAGTTACTTTCATAGATGCAGACGGCAAATTCATAGAGCAGGAAAAGCTTCACATCTTCTATGGCTCACAGAATACATTCAATCCTGAAGGAAGAATTTCAGTAACAGAAGCAGACGGCACAACAAAGGTTTACAGAATCGTTTACAAGCTTTACGAAACCGACCCCTATGTAAATGCTGCAAAAGGTTTAAGACCTATCCGCGGTGCAGTTATCATGGATGCAGACGGCACAATCAGAATCAAGATGACAAGCGGTCAGACCTCAGTAGGTCTTTACAAAACAACCGCAAACGGCACAACATTTGAGATTGCCGATGCAAACGGTAAGCTTACAAATAACCCCAGTTCATTGATGTTCTACAAGACAAATAATGTTGCAAATATCACAGCAACAATTATTTTCACAATGCCTGACGGAACAACAAAGGAACAGAAAATCATCTTCGATATGGGCCTTGCAGATAACCCCGACCCTCTTGTATATCTTGAAACGCTGAGAGGTACATTAAGTTATCAGAATGACGGCACGGAAGAATATATTGAACTCAAAGCAAACGCACTTTCAACAGGTGTAGGCATTTATAAAGACAGTCTTGTGAAATTCACAATCACAGACATTGACGGTGTGGTTTCAGAAAATGACAGCCGTTACTACTTCTATAAATCACAGAATCCTGACGGTGCAACAGCAAAAATCAATATTCTGCAGTCAGACGGCACATACAAAGCATACACACTTAAAATTGTCTTTTAAGTTTAACCACCAAATTGAAACGTCCCTGAAACTTTATCGTTTCAGGGACGTTTTTTTACAATAAATTATAATTTATATGTAACTAACCTTGCCATTTTGCTGTCATCCTTGAGCGAAAGCGAAGGATCTCAAAATGGCAACACATAAAGCATTTCCAAACGAGATTCTTCGCTGTCGCTCGAGAATGACACGTTTGGAAAT
>JAGBHV010000027.1 GCA_017935325.1 Clostridia bacterium | reverse complement strand
TCGCATTTTAAAGTGCTTCGCAGTTTCGTAGAAAAGCAAAATTTCTTGGATTGAAGCCAAAAATGCAGCAAGGCTGTCGCCTTGCGAGGCTTTTGGTAATAATACAAGGAATTTTGTTCGAGAAACAAAAACTGCCTTGTGAGAACTCGGCGCAATCAGATTATTCCGTCTTTTTTCATCTGAATGATATTCTCTTTATGTCTCAGAACAACGATTACGCACATTACAAGGTTGATTACCATTACGGGAAGCCATACAGTCCACGGTACTTTTGTAACAAGATTCACAAGAAGCACACCGAAAGGAATCATGGAAACTGCAACAACAGAGCCGAGACCCACTTTCTTTTTAATAAGAATTGTAAGGACAAAAACGATTGCCAACGGCACAAATGCAAGGGGGCACAAGGCTGCTATTGTACCGCCGGTTGCCGAAACACCTTTACCGCCTTTAAAGCCGAAAAACAACGGATAGATGTGGCCCACTACTACAAACAAGCCTGCCCACGCAAGAAGAATAAGACTTGTTTCATCAAATTTCTGTTTAAGCACCATAAGATAGATAAAAGACTTTGCCATATCAAGTATCAGCACAATGACACCTGCAATTTTGCCAAAAACACGGAATGCATTTGTAGCGCCTGCATTGCCGCTTCCGTATTCGCGGATATCTTTTTTGTACATGATTTTCGGCACAATCATACCGAAATTGAGGCATCCGACAAAATACCCTATGACAGCATAGATTAAATATTTCATACACCATTTCCTTCAGATTATAATTGATATACAGATAGTTTACTATTAATTGATTCGTTTGTCAATAAACATTATATTTATCTATATTTTTTTCACAAATTTCTTTTAATAAAAAGACAGATTTGCTATAATAAACTATAGTATGTTTTGGAGGAGAAATCACTATGATTATGAACGACAGCCACATTTTATGGTACAACAAACCTGCACCCACATGGACATATTCTTTACCTATCGGTAACGGTCATCTTGGTGCTATGATTTACGGCGGAGATAAAACAGAAAAGCTCTCACTTAATCACGATGAAATATGGAGTGGTACACCCCACTGCAATTATTTATATAAAAATCAGACAAAAGAAGACAGAAGTGAATTTTTCTTCAAAGCAAGAGAAATGGCGCTTGACGGCAAAAAGTACGAAGCACAGGAGCTTCTTCAGGATAATTTCAACGGCGCATGGTCTCAGGCTTATCTGCCCCTCGGTGATATTGACATGAAATTTTCTGTTGACGGCAAGATAAGCGATTTCAGACGTGAGCTTGATATGCAGACTGCTGTATCTTCTGTTTCTTTCAAGGCAGGAAAAGTTAACATTAAAAGAGAATACATTGCATCTCACCCCAGAAATGCAATTATTATGAACATAAAAAATGACAGTGAAGACGGCATTGATTTTGAACTTAAATTCGCTTCACACCTTAAGCACACTTCCCGCTTTGAAAACGGATATCTCATCATAGATGCAGAATGCCCGAAAAAAACTGACAACGATGCCGGTGAAACACCTGACAAATTCTATATTTATTCAGATGAAGAAAAAGGCATTCTTTCCCGTTCAATTGTAAAAGTTATTGATGAAAATGCTGAAGTTTCTGCAACAACAGAAGGTATTCTTGTTGAGGGTTCGAAAGATACTACAATTATTTTCTCTTGTGAAACAAGCTTCAACGGCTTTGACAAGCATCCCGAACGTGAAGGTAAAGAATATAAAAACGCCTGCCTTTCTTACATAAATGCCTGCGAAGGTTTAAGCTTTGATGAACTCAAAGAAGAGCATATCAAAGACCATCAACAATATTATAACAGGGTTTCTCTTGATTTAAACGGTGCAGATAAAACTTCTGTTACAACAAAAGACAGACTTGAAGATTTCCTTGAAGATAAAAACGACAAAAACCTTTACACTCTTCTCTTCAACTACGGCAGATATTTAACTATCGCATCTTCACGTGCAGGCACACAGGCAACTAACCTGCAGGGTATCTGGAATGACAGAGCATGCCCGCCCTGGAACTCAAACTACACAATCAACATCAATACAGAAATGAACTACTGGCCCACACTTATGTGTAACCTTGAAGAAATGCATGAGCCTCTTATAAGCCTTATTGAGGATTTATCGGTAGCAGGTGTTAAAACGGCTCAGGATTTCTACCATGCCAACGGCTTTGTATGCCACCATAACACAGATATCTGGAGAATGACTCATCCCGTTCCCGGCAATTCACAGTGGTCTTTCTGGCCCTTGAGTTCAGGTTGGTTCTGCCATCATCTGTTTGACCATTACGAATATACTCTGGACAAAGAATTCCTTGAAGAAAAAGCATATCCGATTATGAAACAGGCTGCTTTATTCTACCTTGATGTACTGACTCCGGACGATGAAGGATACCTTATCCTCGCTCCGTCAACTTCACCTGAAAATGAGTACCATTTCGGCGTTCATAAATGTTCTGTAAGTGAAACCACAACAATGACAATGTCAATCATCCGCGAACTTTTCACTAACTGCATTGAAGCGTGTGAAATACTCGGCAAAGACAATGATTTTAAGGAAAAGCTTGAGAAAACAGTTGAAAATCTTCTTCCCTTCAGAATCGGAAGCAAAGGTCAGCTTCTTGAATGGTACCTTGAAGAAAAAGACTGCGACCCTCATCACAGACATACTTCTCACCTTTATGCTCTTCATCCCGGAAATTACATTACAAAGGATGACACACCCGAATTGTTTGATGCATGCAAAAAGAGCCTTGAAATCAGAGGTGACGACGGCACAGGCTGGAGCCTCGGCTGGAAAATCAATTTCTGGGCAAGACTTCTTGACGGTGACCATGCACTTATTCTTATTAATAATCAGTTAAGATTCAAAGATGATACAAAAACCGTTTACAGAGGCGGCGGCACATATGCTAATATGTTTGATGCACATCCGCCTTTCCAGATTGACGGTAACTTCGGTGCAACAAGCGGTATTACCGAAATGCTCATGAGAAGTATCAAAAATGATATTTACCTCCTTCCTGCTCTCCCCTCGTCATGGGAAAGCGGTTCTGTCAGAGGTCTTAAAGCAAAAGGCAATGTAACCGTTGATATTGAATGGGAAAACGGCAAGCTTAAAAATTATCACCTTGAAAACGCAAATGAAAACACCCGTGTTTTCTATGACGGAAAAGAGGTTAAAAGATGATTTCTATTCAGGGCGTTACAAAAAAATACGGCAAATTTATTGCCAATAATGACATTGATTTTACTGTTGAAGACTCGCAGATTGCAATTCTTCTCGGTCCTAACGGAGCAGGCAAATCAACGCTCATAAAATGTATTACGGGACTTTTACGTTTCGACGGTGTAATTGAAATTGACGGATATGATAACAAATCTGTTGAAGCAAAAAAGCTTCTCGGATATATTCCTGAAATGCCTGCTGTTTACGATATGCTCACAGTAAGCGAACACGTTGAATTTATAATGCGTGCTTACAAATGCGATGACAGAGACTATGCGGAAAGACTTCTTGAAAGATTTGAAATGTCAGATAAAAAAGACAAACTCGGCAAAGAGCTTTCAAAAGGCATGCAGCAGAAGCTTTCTATAATCTGTGCCCTTGCACACAAACCGAAATGCATAATTTTTGATGAACCGATGGTAGGTCTCGACCCCCACGCAATAAAAGAATTAAAAGAACTTTTTGTTGAACTGAAAAATTCAGGCGCAAGCGTGCTTATCAGCACCCATATGATTGACAGCGTTGAAGATTACTGGGACGTTGCAAATATTATGGTAAACGGCTCTTTTGTGGCAACAAAGAAAAACGATTCAGAAGACAGTGCAAAGAATCTTGAGGGACTTTTCTTTGAAATTACGGAGGGTAAAACATATGAATAACCCTCTTTTGTATGTACTTCTTACAAGATTCAAAAACAAACTGATATCAATAGTGAAAAAGCCGTCACAATTGATTTTTATTATCGTTGTTGCACTGTTACTTGGTGTTTCGATTTTTTCAGGCACACAAACAGGTATATCATCATATGTAAGACCTGTTGAAGAATTGTTTTCTATCTGCCTTGTACTCTTCGGTGTATCATTTGTGCTGACGGCATTCAGTGGTATTTCAAAAGGTGCAAGTCTGTTTTCCATGAGTGACGTCAATCTTCTGTTTCCGTCACCGACGAAATCCATACCTATTCTCATCTACGGATTAATCCAGCAAATGGGCACAAGTTTGCTTCTCGGATTTTTTATACTTTTCCAATACACAACAATTCATAATTACTACGGCATTAATTTCAAATTCATACTATGCGTATTTCTTCTTTACGCAGTTGTCAGCTTCTGCGGACAGTTGACCGCAATGGTAATTTACATTTTAACAAGTTCCGATGACAAAAAAAGAGCCGTTGCAAAATGGTCTTTCATTGCAGTTGCAGTAGCTTATGTAGGTGCAATTTTTCTGAAAGCATTGTCGAGCGGTAAAGATGATATGATATTGTCACTTGTTAACATAACATCTGAACTGCCTGCAATGTTATTCCCCGTTGTCGGTTGGGGAAGAATGATACTTTCAGGTATTTTCTCACCTGAACTGAACGTTCTTTACATTGTTCTCGGCGTTATCCTGATGATTGCTTACATTGCTCTGATGGTAATACTTGTCAAAGTGAAACAGGTTGACTACTACGAAGATGTACTCAAAGCAACAGAAGCTTCTTTCAGTGCAATCACAGCCAAGAAAGAAGGAAAGCTTACTGAAGCGGTACCTCAGAACGTAAAAGTCGGCAAAATCGGAATCGGCAAAGGTTACGGCTCGGATGTTTTCTATCACAAGCACCGCGTTGAATCACGACGCGCAAAATCTTTATTGTTTGACATTCCAACAATGGTTTATATGGCGATTATATGCGTATTCTCGTTCATATTCAGATCAATGGGAATTATACCCATACTTATTCTTGCAACATATATGCAGATGTTCTCTGTTGCTCTCGGCAGATGGGTAAAGGAGCTGATTTTACCTTACGTATACCTTATCCCTGAAAAGCCAATGAAAAAGTTATTCAACTGTCTTAAAGAAAGTTTTGAAAAAATCACAGTTGAAGCAATTGTACTTTTTGCAATAGTCGGCATTATTACAAAACTTGAACCTGCAGAAATCATCGGCTGCATTCTTATGAGAATTTCATTCGGTATTCTCTTTACTGCAGTTAATCTTTTCTGCGAAAGATTTTTCGGCGGTATCTCGCTCAAAGCAATTACACTGATACTTTATTTCCTGTTTGCAATGATTTTTGCAGCACCGGCAATAATAACAGCAATTATACTTTATAATTTCACACTTATTCCAATGTGGACAGTTTATGTTTCTATGGCAGCAGCCAACAGCTTATCCGCTTGTCTTGCTTTTTTTGCAAGCAGAAACTTATTGCAATATGCAGAACTTAATAACAGATAATAAATAAACGGAGGAATTCAAAATGCTTACAGACATCGAAATCGCACAAGGTGCGAAAATGGAACCAATCACAAAAATTGCAGAAAAGCTTGGTCTTGATGCTGACCTTATTGAGCCTTACGGCAAATATAAGGCAAAACTCCCGAAAGAACTTTTTGAAAAAATCAAAGATAATGAGGAAGGCAAGCTTGTTCTCGTTACTGCTATCAACCCCACTCCTGCAGGCGAAGGTAAAACAACAACAAGTATCGGTCTTGGTCAGGCAATGCACAGAATCGGCAAAAATGCTGTTCTTGCTTTGAGAGAACCATCTCTCGGACCTGTTTTTGGTGTTAAAGGCGGTGCTGCAGGCGGCGGATATGCTCAGGTTGTTCCTATGGAAGACATAAACCTTCATTTCACAGGCGATATGCACGCTATCACATCAGCAAACAACCTTCTTTGTGCTGCAATCGATAACCACCTTCAGCAGGGAAATGAACTTGGTATCGACCAGAGAAGAATTCTCTTCAAACGTTGCCTTGACATCAACGACAGAGCACTGAGATTCGTAAACGTAGGTCTCGGCGGTAAAGTAAACGGTATTCCCCGCGAAGACGGTTTCATTATCACAGTAGCAAGTGAAATTATGGCTATTCTCTGCCTTGCTGACGATATCTTCGATTTAAAATACAGACTCGGCAACATCCTCGTCGCTTACAAATATGACAACTCACCTGTTTATGCAAGAGATATCGGCGTTCACGGTGCAATGGCTGTTCTTCTTAAAGATGCTATCAACCCCAACCTTGTTCAGACACTTGAAAACACTCCTGCAATTATCCACGGCGGACCTTTCGCAAACATTGCACACGGATGTAACTCTGTAAGAGCAACAAAATACGCTATCAAATTAGGTGACTACTGCATCACAGAAGCAGGCTTCGGCTCTGACCTGGGTGCAGAAAAATTCCTTGATATCAAATGCCGTTTTGCAGGTCTTAAACCTGACTGCGTTGTGCTTGTTGCAACAGTAAGAGCACTTAAATATAACGGTGGCATCAAGAAAGAAAACCTTGCTGAAGAAAATGTTGAGGCACTGAAAAAAGGCATCGTAAACCTTGAAAAACACATTGAAAATATGCTTTCATACGGTGTGCCCCTTGTTGTTGCTATCAATCGTTTCCATACGGACAGCGTTGAAGAATTGGCAGTTATCGAAGACTGCTGCAAAAAACACGGCTGCGACTTTGCACTCAGCGAAGTATTTGCAAAAGGCGGCGAAGGCGGAATCGAACTTGCAGAAAAAGTTATTGCTGCATGTGAAAAAGAAAACAACTTCCACTTCCTTTATGATGAGAAGAAGCCTCTTAAAGAAAAAATCGAAACAATTGCGAAGAATATCTACGGTGCTGACGGCGTAGTTTACACTGCAAACGCAGAAAAGAATCTTGCAGAAATCGCAAGACTGGGCTTTGAAGAAATCCCCGTTTGCGTTGCAAAAACTCCCCTTTCACTTACAGATGACCCCACAAAGCTTGGCAGACCCGAAAACTTCACAATCACAGTTAAAGAAGTTAAGCTTTCTGCAGGTGCAGGCTTTGCAGTTGTGCTTACAGGCGATATCATGACAATGCCCGGACTTCCCAAGAAACCCGCAGCAATGATTATCGATATCGACGAAAACGGTAACACAGTCGGACTTTCATAATCGCAAAACACTATATAAAAAATCCCCGCGGAATCAATTGATTTCTGCGGGGTACTTTTATACCTATGTCTGTAATCTCATATTATCTGCAAATTATAATTTATATGTAACTAACCTTGCCATTTTGCTGTCATCCTTGAGCGAAAGCGAAGGATCTAAAAATGGCAACACATAAAGCATTTCCAAACGAGATTCTTCGCATTCGCTCGAGAATGACACGTTTGGAAATGCCAGTATAAATTATAATTTTCAATTGTATAACTTTGCACCGTTTTCCTTTTCTGACGGAGCGAATTTTATGTATTTATCTGTGTGCTTATACAAAAGAACTTTGGGTGAATCGCTGATTATATCTTTTGAATTAAGAGATAGATTCAGGAATTTCTTTTTTCCTTTGACCGAACTTCGGCAGATAAGTGTTGTAACAACAAAAATCGCTGCAATCAGCAGAAAAATCCATATATCTTCAAGGAAAACTCCTGTTATCAGGCAACCGAGCGTAAACAATCCGAGAAAAGCTTCTAAAGCCCATAAAGGCAACGACATGAGAAAACTGTAAAGTTTATATTTTTTCTTATCCTTTTCATCGTGGAAGTCGTAACTGTCTGCGGCTTTTCCGTTTACCGTAATTACGCTCATCACAACATCCTTATGGTACAGAAAGATTTCTTCTTCAAGCTCTATGCGAAAAAGCGAACGTGATACAATCACCGCATCAGTGTTCAAAAGAAGTCTCGGTACACGAACCCAATGGTCTCTTACGTCATCTTCATCATACATTTCTGAATAACATATCTGCGACGACTCGCCACGCATTTTGAAAACACGAAGCTTTTCACCCTCAGGAATTTCAATTTTTGTTTTTCCGCCTGCAGGGATTACTGTGCTGTCTTCACAGAAACGCACCGCCACATCACAGGCAAGGTTATTTTCAATAACAATTTTCTTCATTTATAAACACCTGCAAAAGGACAGAGTCAACGCCGAGCTCCCATAAGGAAGTTTTTCTTTAAAATGTGAACTTACGGCACAATAATGCGTTAAAAACCACCGATACGCGACAGCGTTATCGGTGGTTTTCGCCTTTTCTTGCACACGCAATTTCGCATTTTAAAGTGCTTCGCAGTTTCGTAGAAAAGCAAAATTTCTTGAATTGAAGCCAAAAATG
>JAGBHV010000026.1 GCA_017935325.1 Clostridia bacterium | reverse complement strand
GGTCGTTGTCGTTGCGTTGTTGGTAGAAATGGCAATGGGAATCGTATAAAGAGAAATAACACTATAAGAGAGCAATGAATAAATTATCCGATGCGAGTTACACGGTATTATAAACTACAATTTATCGAATTGTTTTGTGTCGGCATCTAAATCGGTGCAATTTGCCAAATCAGATACCGCTGCCGTACAATCGTATTGACAGCGGTATCGTTGTTTTACTGTAAAAAGCCTTAAACACAAATCATTAAAAAATAAGCGTTGCATTTGGGAAATCGCCACTCCCTCGTGCAACGCTTTTGTTTTTAAAATGAAATAACTTCGCTGTTTTGTTCCTTGTTCCAGATTATTTCAACCTCGACCGGAATATTCGACTTAATTGTTATCTGCGGTTTTTCGTCCTCTGATTTACGTTCTTCACAAATCAGAGTCAGTTCACCGTCTGTACCGAAGGGATATTTTTCAACGCCGTGTTTTTCAAGGAGATTAACATGCCAGGTGATTTTATTTTTTGCCGCGTCAGGCTTGATACCAAAGACATATTCAAACATAATTGAAATCGGTGACAATCCCGTCCATCCTACAAAATCACCCATTGATGAGCTTCCCTTCTCAAAAATGCCGTCAACAAGCTCAGGTGCATAATTTTCAAAAAGAGTGTCTCTGTTTTTGAAAACGCTTACAACCGCATCAAGGTGTGATACTGCAATTTCGTGCGAAAGATTGTACTCTCCGTAGCCGTCAAGACCTTTGAGAACCATATAGTTTGTCGGAGACCATACGGAGCCGCACCAATATCCGCCTGCAGGATTATATTCTTCATGGTCTTTTGAAAGTGTCGGAACACGATGAGTAGTTTTAAATTCATTTTCATTATCAAGGTGTGCGATGAAATCATCTTTTCTGTCCTCGGGAACACACTTTGCAAGAAGTGACCAGAAAGCACCGATATGCTTGACTCCGTTAAAGGTATCGTCATCCTTAAGGTCATAGTAAAACTTTGTTTTTTCATCCCACAGCTTTTCGTTGATTACCTTGAAAAGCTTGTCACGTTCTGCTGTAAGTTCAGGGATAAATTCTTTTCTGCCGAGAATTTCTGACATTTTAATAAGGATGTTACAGGCATTAAGCTCCTGCATACAAGCATCAACCCAGACCATATGTCCGTGGCTGTAGCAGACGTGATATTTCTCATCAAGACGGGGGCAATTATCCATTCCGCAACCGTAGCCTGAAGAAAAATATGTGCCGTCACGCCATGTAAAATGCTCCTGCATCCACTGATGATAAGCTACAAGGCACGGGTAAACACGTCCGAGACGCTCCTTATCACCGAAATTAAGGAAATAGTCCCACTCGCACCAGGCAAGCACTTCAGGTCCTGTTGAAGACGGGTCATGACGGGCAAAAACATCGCAGCCTGTTTCTTCTTCAATCTGACGGCATATAAAACCGTCAACATGCTGATGGGAATAGAAATTATCAAGTGTCTTCTGGAATTTGAAAATTCTGTCTGCATATTTGCCGAACATAAGCATAAACGCAGAGTCCCACATAAATATACAGCCGTTAAACGCAGCATCAATATAATTTGTTACAAAGCCTGTACCCTCTTTGGGTTTTCTCAGGTTTGAAAAAGCAATTTTCCATGCTTTCCAATAACAGTCAATATAATCGGTGTGATTATTCCATATCGGCTGAGGCAGACTGCTTCTGACAGAGTCAAAATCAGGAATTTCCGTATCTTCCGCTTCAGCTCCGACAAAAACATTCTCTTCCATCAATTCTTTATCATCATATGTAATTTCATTGTTCTGTTTAAACGGTATCATAAAAACACTCCTTGCAAATTGTCTGTATAATTCTATCACATTGATAATATTTTTTCAATCATTGATTCTGATAAAACAATAAATTCACCTGTAACAAAAGCGTTGCATTACGGTAAAACCACCGAAGCTGCAACGCTTTTAATTTATTATTTACGTCTGAAGTAAAGTTTATTTAATTCATCCGAAATATGATTTCATCTGCTCATCTGTAAGTCCGAAATACGACTTGATGTCTGCTTTGACATGCTCGGTGCGTTTGCCGTCCTTGAAATAATTTCTGATACGGGCAACTTCATTCTCCCACTCTGCAGTGCTCCTGCCCCAGCGGGCACGGTCACGGGGAATTTCAGATTCAATCTGTGAAACAATGGTATCAAGCACTTTGTTCATATGCTGTTCGTTAAGAACGGTACCCATAAGATATGCATATCTCTTTATGAAAGCTTCTCTGCCTTCGGGATGTCTTAACAAACCTCTGATAAGAATGGGCTCACCGTTATAATCGTTAAGAATAGTTGTTACCGGACGTTCATTTGAAAGAGTAAATGCCCAGTCAAGGTCGAAATACATCCATCTCCACTTGCCGTCGCCTTCGCTTGAACGGAAGCGTCGTATATTTGCCGTGTCTCTGTCACCCATATACGAACGGCATATATACCAATCCATAAGGCTGTTTACATCTATTCTGTCGCAGAGATAGCGGTAGTTTTCATCAAGACTCATATCATGGGAATTGACATAACTCTTCAGGCTTGAAAAATCAGCCGCAGAACCGTCCTGCACATATCCTCCCGTTGTGTACAAAAGGTCAACAGACTCTTCAGGAACATTCATATGGCTCGCAACATAATCATCGCTGAAACGTTCACGCAGATAATATATTCCCCAATATTCTCCGCCGAGATACAGCACAACCGGTTTATAAGCCTGATTATACATTGCCGTTGCTCCTTCAATGGCAACTGTAGCAAGTTCATCACGCATAACTGCCCTGCTGAAATCTTCACTTCCGCCCTTGAGAAGCAATGAATCAAACTCATCAAAATCGCGGTTATCAAAAAGCTTGTATTTAAGCTTGCTCAGACCGTATTGTGAACGGAAACGAAGCTGAAAATTCTGTTTTGCCATTTCACGGCTTCCGCTTCCGTGAAGTCTGAATCCGCACGGAACAGAGAATTTCTGTTCTCCGTTTTCAATAAGAGTAAGCTGGCACTCATATTCATATGTCTGTTCAATGTGATTAAGAATTCCTTTTTCTTCCCCTGTTAATGATTCCTGCGGTATGGACACGGAAACTACGGGAAGCTTGTGACCTTCGCCGATAATGTAAGTATAAGCAGTCTGATTGCTTTTGCGTGAACCGTCAACGCAGAAGGTACGGATTGTCATAACATTGCTTACAAGAATGGGAGCTGTGTAAACAGATGAATTTACTGTGGGACAGCTTCCGTCTGTTGTGTAATAAATTGTGCCGTTACCGCTGAGGCTGACGCTCTGAGGCGAAGAATATATACCTGATGCAACGCTTGCTGCAGGTACAGCTACACTTGTTTTATGACCTGACCCGTTAGCAGAGCCTATAGTCGGTGATGAATAATAAAGGAAATCCTTCCCGTCTCTTCCGTAGCTTTCATTTTCCGCAAGGTCTGACGGCACAGAAACCTTATCAATAATAACTCCGTCTTTTGCAAGATATACTGTTTCGCCGTTTGCAGAACTGATTTTAAAAGGAGCGTGATTTGCTCCGAGAGATGCAGCAGAAGAACAGTATATTACGTAAAATTCTCCCGGCTGCAATGTTACTGCAGGGAATTTATAACGTTCAGGTTCTTTTCTTTTGTCAGAGAACGAATAAGATGAAAGGTCAATGGGCTTATCTGAATTGTTTTTGATTTCAACCAAATCATAATACTGTCCGTTTACGGGAAGATATTTTGAATTTGAAGCAACTATTTCATTGATAATAAGCTCCGGCAAAGATACTGTTGCCAGATATTGTTTATAGCCGGCTTCTGTGTTTTCAAATCCGGGAGTAGGCAAGTCGCAAATTCCGTCAGCATCAAAAGATTCACCGTCTTTCGTTTCTGCAAATTTCAGCTCAGAAACTGTCTTTCCGCCTGAAAGAAGATAAACCGTTTCCCCTTTTGAAGACAGATGGAAAGGTGCATCCTCCGCTAAAGTTATTACAACATAACCTTTCGCTTTAACAGAATATCCCTTGAGTGACAAAGCAGTTTTGTCCGCAAGGTCATCGGTAAGATAAAAGGAATCAAGAGAAACGTCTTTTTCTCCATCGTTATATATTTCTATCCAATCAAGGTCATTACCCATAATAAGATTTTTATTATCTGCCATTACTTCATTTATACGCAGAAAATCTGCCGATGTATCATCGACATTTGCCACCGTTTCTTTATCGGAGCAAGAGGTCAGAGTTAAAAAGATAATAACAAGAGCAAGAAGCAGAGAAAAACGTTTCATCACAAATCCACCCATATTTTCTTAATGTAATTATATCAGGATAATATGGTATCATAACTATGTCGCAAAAGCAAGAAAAAGATAACATTTTGCCACAGTTTTTTGTTGGCAAAATATTCCCGAAAAAAATCAGATAAAATCCGAAAAAACGCAAACCTTTTTTACGGCAGACCTTTGCGTATTTTATTAATTTGTGCTATACTGAAACAAATAAATAAACGGAGAAATTTTTATGATTTTTGAAAAACAGGTTCTCAATATGTACAAAGGTCTTGCTTACACCCGTTGCGACGATAACGGAACGGCTTATTATTTTTCAGAAAAGGATTTTGAGGGACTCAGGAAAGAGAATTATCCTTTTGTTTCTTCTATGGGACACACTCTGCAGGGCTTTATTTACAGCTATGAAAATCCCATTCCGGGCAGACTTATTGTGTTTGACCACGGCTTTTTCGGCGGACACAGGTCGTATATGAGAGAAATTGAAGAATTGTGCCGTCACGGATATACTGTTTTTGCCTATGACCATACGGGTTGCATGGAATCAGGCGGTGAAACTCCTAACGGTATGGTGCAGTCTTTACACGATTTAAACGATTGCCTTTCAACTATCAAAAAAGATTCCCGCTTCAAAAGCGTTGACATTTCCGTAATCGGCCACAGCTGGGGCGGATTTTCCGCAATGAATATTTCTGCACTTCACCCTGAAATTTCACACATTGTTGTTATGTCAGGCTTTGTTTCGGCAGAGATGATTATATCATCATTCTTCGGCGGAATTTTAAAGCCATACCGCAAAGCTGTTCTTGAGCTTGAGAAAAAATCAAACCCCGATTACATTTCTTTCAACGGAATTGAAACGCTCGCCAAAACAAAAGCTGAAGTACTTCTCATTTATTCTTCCGATGATAAGCTCTGCAGGAAAGAAATTCATTTTGACGCATTGAAGGAAAACTTGTCAGGCAAAGAAAATATAAAATTTATTCTTGAAGGAAACAAAGGTCACAACCCCAATTACACTTATGATGCAGTAAAATATCTTGCGGAATATACCGGTAAACAATCTGCACTTTCAAAGAAAAAACTGCTCACCACAGATGAGCAGAAAAAGAAATTTGTAAATTCTTTTGACTGGAAAAGAATGACCGAGCAGGACAAAAAAGTCTGGAACGAAATTTTCAGGATTCTTAATCGATAGAAAACCAGATAAACAACAAAAGGTGACTGTTACATATCAGTCACCTTTTATCTTTAAATTTATTCTTCAATTTTTTCGATAACAACCGCATTTCCGTTAGCCGTAACACCGAAAATATACGGCTGATATGTAGTACCTCCACCGAAATTCGCTGTTTGCGGATCTAAAGTAAGGTAATCAAAATCAACACCGATTACCGCATTACAGCCAAGTGCGTACGCTGCCTCTTTAAGCTCAGCAAGAGCGTTTCTGCGTATTTTCACAAGAGAAGACATAAGTTTATCTTTCACATCAGGACCCGTTCCAAAAATTGCCATACCTCTTTCAACAGAAACAGCATCATCGCCCGAAATGTAACCTGAATATTTTGTTATTTTATATCCGTCAAAAGTAAAGCCAGATGTAATAAGCATTTCAGACATCGCTTTTCTTTTTTTCATTTCTTCCTCTTGTTGTCTGTTAATTTCTGCTTTTTTATTCTGTAAATCCTCTTGAAAAGCATTCAAAGCATTTTGCACCATGTGATCCTCAATAATAATGCCTGAGAAACCAACGGTGTGCGGAAAACCGCTTGTCAAAATAAATGATTCAAATTTTCTCTTGTCTACATTATACGTTGATGCAATATCCCTGAGTTTCATTTTTACCCTCCATTTATTATAAATATTTTAAAGCTTCTTTATTATACGGGTCTATATCAAGAATCAGGTTTGCATATTTGCGGGCATTTCTTGGGTCTGTTCTACACTTCTGCAAAAGATTGTCCACATCGCTACCCAGTGATATATCGGATGTTTTTAAAGATATATCTTCCTTTGTCAGTTGAAAACTAGAACCACAATATTTGCATATCAAAATGCCATTGTTTTTATTAAAATCACTTGCTCCGCAGTTAGGACAAAACATCAGTTTCACTTCCGCATCCCCAATTCAACATATTTCCACACAACCATTATACATACATATATAAAAAAAATCAACATGTAAAAACTTAATTTTTGTGTTAGTTTAATTTTTTATAAACCGTCATTCTCATAGTAATATAAGAAGCAAGTCCGCCGATAACATTTGATATGGGTTCTGCAAGGAATACCCCTTCCACACCGAAACCGATTCTCGGCAAAAGAAGTGTCAGCGGCACAACGATAATCGCCTTTCGCAGCAAGGAAAAGAAAATTGCGTGTTTTGCATCTCCCACCGCCTGGAAAGTTGACTGTCCTGCAAATTGCAAAGCCATAAAAACAAAGCCGAAGAAATAAATACGTAACATCCTTATTCCTGCTTCTGCCATAAACATATCATCTGAAAAAATGCTGAACCATACTTTCGGGAAGATAAGAACAAGCAACCATGCAACCATAGTGTAAACTGCACCTGTAACTGTATTGAATCGTATACCTGACTTTACTCTGTCGAAGGCTTTTGCACCGTAGTTGAAGCTGATAACAGGCTGTGAACCGCTTATAATTCCGTTTACGGGAAGCATAAAAATTTCGCGGATTGAATTTGCAACCGTCATAATTCCCACATACACATCTCCGCCGTAAGCCTGCAGAGTTGTGTTGCAGGAAACCTGAACAAGAAATGCTGTGCCCTGCATAATAAAGTTAGACATTCCCAATTTGAAAATATCTTTTGTAATTTCACCATTGATTTTTACATTTTCTTTTTTCAGTGGAAGTATTGCTTTTTTGCCGAACAGAAAACGCATAACCCACACTGCGGAAAAAGCCTGACTTATAACAGTTGCAAGAGCCGCACCTTTAACACCCATTTTAAAAGCAAAAATAAAAACAGGGTCAAGAATAATGTTTGTAACTGCACCTATGATAATGGAAAGCATTCCGATTTTCGGAAAGCCCTGCGCATTTATGTAGCCGTTCATGCCCGTTGTTATCATAGAAAAAACTGTGCCGACAAGGTACACCTTAAGATAATCACCTGCGTAAACAACCGATTCTTCACTTGCACCGAAAGCAAAAAGAATCGGTTTGCAGAAAGCAAGACCAAGGACTGTAAGAATTGCAGAAGATAGCAGAAGCAAAGCAAATGAATTGCCGAGAATTTTTGACGATTTTTCGTTGTCACCTGCTCCCCTTGCAATAGAAAACAACGGTACTCCTCCCACACCGAAAAGTGCAGTAAAAGCCATTATCAGCGTTATAACAGGGAAAGTAAGTCCGATACCCGTAAGAGCCATTGAGTCAGCTCCCGGCATATGACCGATATAAATTCTGTCCACCACGTTATACAAAAGCTGAACTAACTGTGCAACAGTAAGAGGCAGTGCCTGGGATATAATACACTTCCACACAGGACCTTGCGAAAAATCATTTTTAATTTTTTCCGCCACGCAAACCGCCTCCTTTTAAGATAATAAAAGTATTTTACTCTTTTTTTTAAAAAAAGCAAGAGCTTTCATTATTCGGATGAAAGCTCTTTGAATTTATATATGGGCAATGCACTGACAAATTATCATAAAATTCATATCAGTGACAGCTGAAAAATGAATTTTTTGTTAACATTTTCGCTTTTTGAAAAATTTTACACCGTTTTCAGTCAAAAAAACAGGTTGTACCCCCTATTTATGGAGGGCTTTTTTCAAACTCTACCATAAAAAGAAAGGAATTTTAAAATTGAGCGAAAACAAAAGATACTATTGGTACAAAATGAAAACAGATTTTTTTGACGAAATGATAATCAAATTTTTAAAGCTGCAGGAAAACGGTGAAGCAATGATACTGCTTTTTCAACGGATTATGCTTTATTCATTGAAAACTGACGGCTACCTTTACTACAAAAAGATGCTGCCCACCTTTGAAGAAGAGCTTGCCCTGGGAATCGACGAAAAAGCAGACCTTGTGAAAAAGCTGCTTGATATCCTCATTACATACGATGCAATAGAAAAAATTGACGAAACAACATATTTTATTACAATGATTGAAGATTGCGTAGGTTCGGAATCATCAAGTGCAGAAAGAGTAAGAAAATTTCGCGAAAAAGAAAAATGTAACGCTGAAGCGTTACATTGTAACACAGAGATAGAGAAAGAGATAGAGATAGAGAAGAGAGAGAGTAAGAGAAAAGAAGAGAAGAACACTTCCGCTTTTTCTTTCCAGAAAAAAAGCGGAAGTGTTAATGTGCAAAACGTAAATTTTCAGAAAAATTCAGCCGAAGTGCAACATAATTCCGCGGC
>JAGBHV010000025.1 GCA_017935325.1 Clostridia bacterium | reverse complement strand
GTTGCTTCCGGCTTTTGCATGGCGATAAGTAACGTATTGTTAAAGCTGTAATTATGAAATTTTGACATGGTGGAAAGATAAGTCTTGTACTTTTCGCTCTCAAATAGTTCCTTTAACCCTTCCTCCAGCTTGTCTGTGATTTCCTGTACTTTTTGTTTTTCTGTTCTTTCGTCTGCCATAATTTTTCTCCTTTTCAAACGCAAAAATACCGCCCTGTAAATTCACAAGACGGTATCTTAAAATATAAAAAGGTGTATGGACTTGATTTCTCTTTTTCCATACACCTTTATGGTTAATATTTAGTTTGCTTTTAGAGCAACCTTAAAAGCTGCACAAGCTCATGCGGTTCTTCCGAATCTGTTGCGGTCTGCCGGGTATCAAATGTCTGGAAACGGTTCGCCTGATAGAATGATAGCAACCTCTCACTGTTCTCTGCTTCCAGAAATGTTACCATTCCACCACCCATGTACTGCATCTTTTCAACAATGTCCCAAGCAAGTTCAAGCAATTCCTCACCAGTAATCTTTTTTTCTGCTCCATTTTTGAAATTCTTTCCAAGCTGCGCAATTAAATATGCTGACATTGTATATGTTTGTGACTGTTCATCCAGCTCACTGACACGCATCAGCTTCTTTTTAACTGTATTACTTACTGTTTCTCCTCTGACTGTCAGCGGCTTCAATGCTATGGTAAAATATCCTACCAATTCCATGCTGCTTACATCAAAGACAAGATATGTAACAGACTGGTTCTTTTTTGTAAATTCTATGGAGCTTTTCTTTAAAAAGCGTTCAACATCCGGGTTCTTCGGACAAGAAAAACCGGAGAGAACTTGAAGAAGCCTGCTCTCTCCGAGTTTTGGGTTATCACTATTGAGATACCGCCGTATGTTGATAACAGAAAATTTATTTGTTTCCAACATTTGCCTTCTCCCATTTTTCCATAAATTCTATCAATTCCGCTTCTTCCGTTATTTCTCTTGCGGATACCGGAACACGTACAGGACGGTTTTTGGCAGATGCTTCAATCGCATCAGCAAACATCTCCACCTGTTTCTGACCGGATATGATAAAATTCTTAGTGATACTTGAAGTTGCCATAAAAACACCTCCTTTATTAGTGTGGCTTATCTTCTCTTATTCATACTTCCTCAACTATATTTTATGATGTTATCCTGGCTTTTGCAACAAAATTTTTGTGAATTTGTATCTGTTCAGCACCTTCACAGATACGATTCGCAAACCCATGAAAATCGGCTGCGCCGATGGGGTTTGCTCACACCTGAATCATGTTCTTACGGCCTCATCAGCAAGTGATTCGGCCTGTTCTGAACAGATACGTGAATTTTATGTAATATGCTTTTCAGTTATATAGTCACCTCTTTTCCTTTGTCCATCTGTTTGCCCGGCTTTTCAGCTCCGGCAACCTTTGCTTTCATCACCTCCAACTTCGCCTTCAGGGACACTCTTTCTGCAGGTGCATCTGCATACTGTCTGATGCCCTTATCCTGCTCTGTACCCACTGC
>JAGBHV010000024.1 GCA_017935325.1 Clostridia bacterium | reverse complement strand
TGTAACTAACCTTGCCATTTTGCTGTCATCCTTGAGCGAAAGCGAAGGATCTCAAAATGGCAACACATAAAGCATTTCCAAACGAGATTCTTCGCTGTCGCTCGAGAATGACACGTTTGGAAATGTTAACGACAAATTATATTTTTCAGCGAAAAATTTTACTGACAGAAAAACCGCTTTCCTTAATAGCAGAAGGAAAGCGGTTATTTTTATAACTTCAACGGCACATTTTCGCCGAGGATTCTTTTGGCAATTCTGCCGAAAGATTTCTGCGATGATGCTTTAAAATTGAATGACGATGTCTGCATTGATGAAAAGCCTATTTTTGCATCATACGGAATAACACCGATAAGCTGAACAGATGTCAGGTCGATTACTTCATCAACATTCAGAAACTTACGTTTTGCAGAAAGCTTCCTGATAAATCTGTTTATCACAAGACGGATATCGTTTATTCCGAAAGATGAAATTTTCTGCGCTGTGATTTCCACACTTCTGACGCACACATCATCGGGAGTTGACACAACAAGGGCACTGTCGGCCGCTACACATGCAAGGGAGAATCCGGCTGAAATCCCCGCAGGAGCATCAAAGAAAATTATATCGTAATCTTCATCATACTTTCCTATCATTTCTCTGACTTTTTCCTGAGTGAATTCTTCGTTGAAATTAAGCGGTGCCGAAATAAAATCAATATTTCCAACATGAATTATTGCGTGTTCTTTTTCGCAGTTGCCGAGAAGCACATCTCCCCAATTTTTGACAACCTGTTCTCTTACTCCGAAAAGCAGGTCAAGAGAACGCAGTCCTATATCAAAATCTATGGCGAGAACTTTTTTACCTTCATTTTCAAGAGCACGTGAAAGACCTGCCGTAACAGTTGATTTACCTACTCCGCCTTTACCTGAAGCGATTACAATCTTTTTAGCCATAAAATCACCTCTTATGCTAAACCAAGCTTTTTAGCCATTTCCGCAGTTTTCAGTTCAAGCATCTTGCTGACACCTTCCTCCTGCATTGTTACGCCGTAAAGAACATCAGCTTCTTCCATTGTTCCGCGGCGGTGAGTGATGAGGATAAACTGCGTATTTTTAGTCATTCTTCTTACATATTCAGCGTACCTTGTAACGTTTACATCGTCAAGAGCTGCTTCAACCTCGTCGAATATACAGAACGGTGCAGGCGTAACCTTGAGTATTGCAAACAGAAGCGCAATGGCACTCAGTCCCTTTTCGCCACCTGAAAGCAGGTCAATATTACGTACGTTTTTACCCGGAGGCTGAACCTTGATTTCAATTGCACATTCAAGAACATTCAGCGGGTCTTCAAGAATAAGCTCTGCCTTGCCGCCACCGAAAAGCTCTGCGAAAGTTTCGCCGAAATATGAATTGATTCTTGCAAACTGCGCTCTGAACTGCTCGCTCATTTTGCCTGTCAGCTCATTTATAAGCTTGATAAGTTCATTACGGGATTTTTCAATATCTTCAATCTGACCTTTCATGAACTCATATCGTTCGCTGACTTCCTTATATTCTTCAATTGCAGCCGTATTAACACTGCCGAGAGAACGGATTTTCGATTTGATTTCAGAAAGCTTTCTCTGTGCTTCGCCTATGTTTTCAATTACGATTCCGAGACCTTCTGCCTCGTCACGCGTTAACTGATACTCATCAAACAATTTGTTGATTGTATCTTCAAATTCTCTCTGCATTGAAGTTTTTCTTTCTTCAAGACGGATAAGCTCACCGTTTATTTTTTCGCGGTTATCAGTTACGCTTCTCTGCTTTGAGCGAAGGTTTGCACTCATTTCTTCACAATCATTACGCTGTGAATTAAGCATCCTGATTTCATTCTTTGCCTCTTCGTGCTTTTCTCTGATTTTCGTTGCTTCCTCTTTGATAAGCACAATATTTTCAGCTATATTTTTATTTTTCTCTTTGATTTCTTCAATCTCGTTTTTGAGAATTTCAGCTTTTCCTTCGCTGTCGTCAATGCTTGATTTAAGCTGAAGAACGCTCTGCTTTTTAGCCTCAATATCCTTTTCGCCTGCTAACATCTGCATATTGATTTCATTTTCAAGGCGGTTTACTTCCTCACGTGAAGACACGAGCTCTTCCCTCTTTGTGTTGTGAGCAAACACCTCTGCCTGAAGTTTTTCAATTTCAGCTGTCAAAGCATTGATTTTAACTTCACTCTCTTTTGAAGCAGATGTGAAAATTTCAATTCTTGTCTGTGAATTTTTATTTTCATCTTCAAGTTCTTTCAGGCCGTTTTCAAGTGTTTCAAGCTGACCGAGAACAAGCTTCAATGCACTTTCTGCACGGATTTTATCTTCCTGGGCTGTCAGCAAATCAGCCTGTGATGCTGAAAGATTGGCTTCACTGAGAACTAAATCTTCATTAAGGGTTTTAAACTTATCTTTCTGCTCTTCAAGTTTTTTTGTAAGCTCTTTGACTTCATTATTAAGCTTTTCAATTTCGCCTGCACGGCTGAGCATACCTGCATTCTGTGTGCGTGAACCGCCTGTCATTGAACCGCCTGCATTAATAAGCTGACCGTCAAGAGTTACAATCTTGAATTTATAACCACGTCTTTTTGCAATTGCAATTGCACAGTCCATATCTTCAACTACTGCAATGTGGCCAAGCTCATACCTGAAAATTTCATCATATTTTTTATCGTATGACACAAGCTTATCCGCCATATCGATAAAACCGAATTCATCTTCAAGGTCTTTTTCGGGGAACGGCTTTGCTTTAATTGCCGAAATCGGAAGGAATGTTGCTCTGCCGAGACGGTTTTCTTTCAGGTAATTGATTGCCTTTTTGGCATCATTTTCACTATCTGTTACGATATGCTGAATTGAAGCTCCCAGCGCAGTTTCAATGGCCGCGGCATATTCGTTATCAACGGAAATAAGCTGTGACAACGGAGCGTGAATACCTCTTAAAACTCCGTGGCGCATTTCTTTCATAACGGCTTTTACGCTGCCTGAATAACCGTCCATATTCTTTTCAAGGTCATCAAGCATTTTAGCCCTTGATGATTTTTTATGAAGTTCAATTTCACGCATATCAATCTCTTTTTTGAGTTCCTCTACCTTTTCCCTGCGTGACTGAACCTTAAGTGAATAACCCTCGATACTGTTTCTGGCTTCTTCACATTTCTGTTTTATGTTTTCAAGCTCCTGTTCTTTTTTCTGCTTTTCTGCCAGAGAAGCCTGAAGAAGAGCTTTTCTTGATTCCAGCGTTTCCGAAACACTTTCAAGTCTGCCTGTGATTTCTTCAATAGAAGAATCGGCAGTTGATTTTCTTACACGGGCATCTGCAAGTTCTCTTGAAAACGCATCAATTTTTTCAGTAAGAACGAGAATTTCATCAGTAAATGTTTCGTTTTCATTCTGAATTTTATAAAGACGTTCTTTCGTTTGCTGAAGTTCCGCCTTTTTGGCTTCAATCTTCTTTTCGATTTCCAGAATGTTATTCTCTTCTTGCGTAATTCTTAAAACAACATCCTCTTTTGAGCTTGTAAGAGCTTCTATATCGCGTGTAAGACGCTCAATGGTTTCGTTGTTATGTTCAATTGAGTTTTCTTCAACAGCTGCCTGTGAGTCAAGCTTTGCCACCTGCTCTTCGAGAGCTTCATTACTTCTGTGAATAAAATCAACAGACACCGCAATACCCTGACTTTTTGCAGTCAGAGATTCAAGCTCTTCTTCTATACTGCTGAGTTCTTTTTCCGCGTCCTCATACTGTGCAGTTGCAACAACAAGCTTTTCTTCCTGCTCTTTGAGAAGATTTCTTGACTTTTCAATAGTATGCAGCCATAAGCCGATTTCAAGTTCCTTTTTCTCTTCGGCAAGAACAAGGAATTTTTTTGCCTTTTCGCTCTGGGTTTTAAGAGGACCTACTCGGCTCTCAAGCTCTGACAGAATATCACGAAGACGTATTAAATTTTCTTCCGCCTGGTCGAGTTTTCTGTTAGCATCGGCTCTTCTGTATCTGTAATGTGAGATACCTGCAGCTTCTTCGAGCATTTCACGGCGCTGTGCCGATTTTGAAGAAACAAGGTCTGCGATTCTGCCCTGGCTGACCATTGAATAACCGTCACGGCCGAGACCCGTATCCATGAACAACTCGTTGATATCGCGAAGTCTTACGCCTTCGCCGTTTAAAATATATTCACTTTCGCCCGAACGATAATAACGCCTTGTTACGGCAACCTCATCATCGTCATAATTCAGGCTTCTGTCAGTATTATCAAGCCTTAAAGTAACTTCTGCGAAGCCGTGAGCCTTTCTTCCGCCTGCATTTCCGCTGAAAACAACGTCTTCCATTTTTGAGCCTCGAAGACTTTTTGAAGACTGCTCACCAAGAACCCAACGAACGGCATCGGAAATGTTACTTTTACCTGAACCGTTAGGGCCTACAACGCCTGTTATTCCTTTTTCAAGCTTTAAAACTGTTTTGTCGGGGAACGATTTGAACCCCTGCATTTCAAGCGATTTTAAAAACATAAATTCACTTCCCTGCACAGCATTTCACTGTGTATTTCTTTAAACTTTTATCTTCGGTAAACTTTACTTTATAGCCTTTTTCTTCAAGCCAAATCTTGTTTTTCTTTTTCTGACCTATCGCCTGCGAAAGAGCACCGGTGGGCACTGAAAATTCAATTTCGCAGGGAGGTATATTTTTTATTTCTGTAAGGATTTTTTCAAGATATATTTCGCTTTCACAAAGCTCTTTGAACGCAGGATGATATGCTCCTGCAACAAAGCCTTCTTCTACATTTCCGCCTGAATGAAGCCCTGTTCTGATAACATTTATGTTATTTTCTTCAAACATCACAAGAAGCTTTGCGCAAAGCTTTATTGTTTCTTCAAGGCTCATAACCTTGTATTCGCCCGCTTTATATTTAATTTCAAGCAATGTGTTTTCAAGCACAACCGTGGGGTAAATCCTGACAGTATGGGGTTTTAAGAAAATTATTTTTTCTGCTGTTTTTATGTCTTTTTCATAATCTGAACCGTAAAGCCCCGTCATCATCTGAAGACCGGTTTCAAAGCCGAAGCTTTTTAAAATTTCAACTGCTTTTTCAACGTCACGTGATGTATGACCTCTTAAATTCATCCTGAGCACTTCATCATCCATGCTCTGACAACCGAGTTCAACACTCGTAACGCCGTAATTTTTCAGAATATGACATATTTCTTCATCTATACAATCAGGACGTGTTGAAATTCTGATGCCTTTGAAAAATCCTTCTTTTACAAAAGGATAAGCACTTTTCAAAAGCCTCATCATATATTCCCTTTCAATGGCGGTAAAGCTTCCGCCGAAAAACGCTATTTCGCCCTGATTGGAGGGTGCTGTTTTTATTGCAATTTCGCAAGCTGAAACAACATCTTTTTCCATTGGCAGAGTTGTTTTGCCCGAAATACTTTTCTGATTGCAGAATGAGCAATTATTCGGGCATCCCTCATGGGGTACAAAAATGCTTACGTTATATTTTTTCAAAGTCCCATCAATGCAAGGGCTTCCCTTGCCGCCTCCTGCTCGGCAGTTTTCTTAGACCTGCCTGTACCTCTGCCGATTACATTACTGTTAAGATGCACTTCAACATCAAATTTCTTATTGTGGTCAGGTCCGCTTTCGCCAACTAATACATATTCAAGCAATTCTTCAGGATTCTTCTGAATAACCTCCTGAAGCTTTGTTTTATAATCCTTGAATGAGCCTTGTGTCTTTGCGTGCTTCTCAACAAATCTTAAAACAAATTTTTTCGCTTCTTCAATTCCGCCGTCAAGATAAATTGCGGCAATTATTGCCTCAAAAGCATCGGAATTGATTGATGCTCTTTCTCTTCCGCCTGTGTTTTCTTCACCTTTGCCGAGGCACAGAAATCTGCCGAGTTCAATTTCCTTTGAAAACTCAAAAAGCGCTTTCTCACATACTGTGGCAGCACGAAGACGTGTAAGCTCTCCCTCCGGCAGAGAAAAATTAGTGTAATAATATTCCGCCGTGATAAAGCCGAGAACACTGTCGCCTAAAAATTCAAGACGTTCGTTACTGTCTTTCGGAGAATGCTTTTCATTTGCGTAAGAAGAATGAGATAACGCACGGCAAAGCAGGTCTTTATCCCTGAATGAATAGCCGATTAATTTTTCAAATTCCTGCATGACTTATTCCTCTTCTTTTTCCTTTTCAGTCAGCTTTGCAATCTGACCGCACACGTCAGCCTTATAGCACTCAATAGCCTGACGTACCGCATTGAAAATTGCTCTTTCATCAGATGAGCCGTGAGCCTTAATGACGGGTTTTCTGACGCCGAGCAACGGTGCTCCGCCGAATTCCTTGTAATCCATGCTGTCTTTAAGCTCTTTCACTCCGCCTTTTACAAGAAGATAGCCAATTTTTGAAACAATATTTTTTGTGAAAACACCTTTTACTTTCTTCATCAGCGCACTTGCAACGCCCTCGTACATCTTAAGAATTGTATTACCGGTAAAGCCGTTACATACAACGCAGTTTGCCTTGCCGAAAGGAATATCACGCGGTTCAATATTGCCGATAAAGTTCAGTTCTTTCATTTCTGAAAGAGCTTTATATGTTTCCTGAAGCACTTCAGGACCTTTTGTCGGCTCTGCACCGATATTAGCAAGGGCAACTGTGGGATTTTTAAATCCGATTATATTTTTCATGTAAATATCTGACATCTGTGCAAACTGAATGAGATTTTCTTTATGACATTCGATGTTAGCTCCGATATCCATTACCATAAAGGGTTCTGTATACGACGGCATAATGCTTGCAATTGCAGGACGTTTGATTCCTTTGATTCGTTTTACAATAAATGTTGCACCCATAACAACGGCGCCCGTTGAACCTGCGCTGACTACAGCATCGCCCTTACCTTCAGCTAAAGCGCTGAAAGCTACTGCCATTGAAGAATCCTTCTTTTCACGGAGAATACATTTCGGATCATCGCACATTGAAATTTCACTTTCAGCTTCAAGAATTTCCATATCGCTGAGGCTGATGTTGTTTTCCTCTGCACATTTTCTGATAGTTTCGCCTTTACCTGCAAGAAGAATTTTCACTTTGAATTTATCAGCAGCTTTTCTTGCTCCTTTCAGGATTTCAAGCGGTGCATTATCTCCGCCCATTGCATCAACTATAACTTTCATTTTAATCATCCTTCCCCTCGTATTCTTTAAGTCCGCGTTCTGCCAACGCCTCATATCTTAATTTTTTGTCTCTTATTTTTTCATCAAGCGGCGGTAAAGCTCCGAAATTTGCACCCATCGGCTGGAAATTTTCAACGCTCTCGTTTGAAATGTATCTTGCCAAAGCTCCAATCATTGTAAGCTCTGAAGGCACAAATTCACCTTTGCCCTGAATTTTATTCGCCGCATTTATACCTGCCATAATTCCCGATGAAGCAGATTCCATATAACCTTCAACGCCTGTTATCTGCCCCGCAAAGTAAAGACCGCTTCTTTCTCTCATTTCATATGTAGAATTGAGAAGTTCAGGAGAATTTATAAATGTATTGCGGTGCATAACACCATACCTTAAAAATTCTGCATTCTTAAGGGCGGGAATAAGAGAAAAAACTCTTTTCTGCTCGCCGAATTTCAGGTTAGTCTGAAAACCTACAAGGTTATATGCACTGCCCGGTAAATTTTCTTTTCTCAGCTGAAGACACGCCCACGGTCTGTGACCTGTTCTCGGGTCGCGTAAGCCTACGGGTTTCAGCGGTCCGAAACGCATTGTATCTGCACCGCGGGAAGCCATAATTTCAATTGGCATACATCCTTCATACACGTTTTTCTTCTTTTCAAAAGTATGAAGCTCTGCACGCTCTGCATTTACGAGCTCATTATAGAAAAGCTCGTATTCCTCTTTGTTCATGGGGCAGTTGATATAGTCGCTTTCATCTCCGCGGTCATACCTTGACTGACAGAAAGCACTTTCCATATCAATGCTGTCACCGCTTACTATCGGTGCTGCCGCATCGAAGAAGCTTAAAAAACCACCGCATAATTTTTCAATTTCCTTTGCAAGGTTTTCACTTACCAGAGGACCTGCAGCAATAATAACAATATCATTTTCAGGTATTTCAGTTACTTCGCCGTGAATAATTTCTATATATTTATTCTGTTTTATTTTTTCTGTTACAAGTGAAGAAAATTTATCTCTGTCCACAGCCAACGCACCGCCTGCAGGAACTGCACTTTCCAGAGCGCATTCCACGGTAAGCGAACCGAGCCTTTTCATTTCTTCCTTAAGCATTCCTGCAGCAGAGCCTGTACGCAAGGCTTTAAGGGAATTTGAACAGACAAGTTCTGCAAAATTTTCCGATTTATGTGCGGGAGAAAATTTCACAGGTTTCATCTCAACAAGACAAACTTCAATTTCCCTTTTTGCCAACTGCCACGCAGCTTCCACACCTGCAAGACCTGCACCGATAACTATCGGTTTATTCTTCGGTAGTATCATTTTTCTTCTTCCTTGAAGCTTTTATTTCATATGAACAGCCGTCTGCAAGACAACGCTTGATTGAACCTGCTGTTTTGAAAAGTGATTTTCCGCATTCGGGACATTTTTCGTCTGTAGGCTTATCCCATGTAACAAAATCACATTCGGGCCATTTTGAACAGCCGTAGAAAACTCTGCCCTTCTTTGAACGTCTTTCAACTACTTCGCCGCCGCATTTAGGACAGGTTGCATTTGTTTTTGTAACGAAAGGTTTTGTATTTTTACAATCGGGGTATCCGGGACACGCAAGGAATTTACCGAAACGTCCTGTTTTTACAACCATCATCCTTCCGCATTTTTCGCAAGGAATATCTGTTTCGTCTTCTTCAAGCTTGATTTTAACGCCCTGCATTTCTGATTTTGCTTTTGAAAGAGTTGCATCAAAATCGTTATAGAAGGCGTGAAGCATTGCAATATAATCTTCATCGCCTCTGTCAATAGCATCAAGGCTGTCTTCCATCTGTGCTGTATATTTAACATTTACAATTTTCGGAAAATGCTCTTTGAGAAGTTTTGTTGTTGCTTCGCCCAATTCCGTGGGAGAAAGAACCTTGCTTACACGCTTTACATATTCACGTTTTACAATTGTTGTTACGATTGTGGCATATGTGCTCGGTCTGCCAACACCGTTTTCTTCAAGAGCTTTGATAAGTGTTGCTTCAGAATATCTTGCAGGAGGCTGAGTAAAGTGCTGATTGCCCGCAAGTTCTTTGAGTTTTACATTGTCACCCTCTTTAAGTTCAGGCAACTGTGATGCTTTTTTCTCGTCATCTGTTTTTTCTTCATAAAGTGCAGTAAAGCCGTCAAATTTAACACTGTAGCCTGATGCTGTGAAAACACAATAGCCCTCTGCTTTATCGCTTTCTGCTTTGATTTCAACCTTCATAGTATTGAGCACGCTTGATGCCATCATTGAAGAAATGAATCTCTGCCAGATAAGGTTATAAATTTTATATTGGTCTGAGGTAAGTGAAGATTTCACCTGGTCGGGAGTAAGTGACGGAACAGTGGGACGGATTGCTTCATGACCGTCCTGAGCTGAACTTCTTGATTTGAAATATCTGGGCTTTTCGGGAAGATATTTCTGACCGTAGGTTGAAAGAATAAAGTCATTTGCCTGACTTCTTGCTTCTTCTGAAATTCTCAATGAGTCTGTTCTCATATATGTGATAAGACCCATTGAACCCTGACCCTGGATATCAACGCCTTCGTAAAGCTCCTGCGCAATTCTCATTGTTCTCTGTGCCTGGAAACCAAGTCTTCTTGATGCTTCCTGCTGAAGAGTTGATGTAATAAAAGGAGGTACGGGATTTTTCTTTTTAGTTCCTTTTTTTACTGATGAAACAGTATATTTTGCACCGTCAAGACGGTTAAGATAAAAATCAGCCTGCTCTTTTGAATTTATTTCAACCTTGCCGTTTTCATCACCATAGAATGATGCGGGGAAAACCTTCCTTGATGCGGAAGTAAACTTTGCATCAAGTGACCAATATTCTTCAGGCACAAATTTTCTGATTTCTTCTTCTCTGTCAACAATAAGCCTTACTGCAACACTCTGCACACGTCCTGCTGAAAGACCTCTGCGGATTTTCTGCGAAACAAAGGGACTTAATTTATAACCCACAAGTCTGTCGAGGATTCTTCTTGCCTGCTGTGCATTAACAAAATCCATGTCAACCTTACGGGGATTTTTCATACCTGCCTGAACACCTGATTTTGTAATTTCATTGAAGGTTACGCGGTTTTCATCCTCTAAATCAAGGCCGAGCACAGTTGCAAGATGCCACGAAATTGCTTCTCCTTCGCGGTCGGGGTCGGCTGCGAGAATAACTGCTTCGCTTTTTGCAGCTTCAGCTTTAAGGTCTTTGACTAATTTTTCTTTACCTTTGATAATTGCGTATTTGGGTGCAAAATCGTTTTTAACGTCAACGCAGAGTCTTGCTGCGGGCAAATCTCTTACATGGCCCATAGAAGCCATTACTTCATAACCGCTGCCAAGATATTTTTTTATGTTTTTAGCCTTTGCAGGCGACTCAACAATCACAAGTTTGGACATATTCTTCTCCTTATTTTCTTCTGTATTTTTTGCCGCTGTCGGAAACTGCAAGCCCTTTCATCTCAAGCTGAGTAAGACTCACCATTATTTTTCCGATTGTCAGCGACGGAATATTTCTCACTATATCATCAATGTGCATGGGGTTTTCTGACAAAATCTCATACACGTTTTTGGCATTTTCATTAAGATTCAGATCTTCTTTTTTCGTTTTTACTTTAACTTCTTCTGCTTTTTTGTCTTCACATTTTTCTTCGTCAGATGTTTTCGTTTTTCTCTTTGATGATTTATAAATTACTTTTGAAAAATCAACCTCACCCGTTGACTCGTACAAAGCTGAAGAATCAATTTCGGTATAATCAATCAGATCAGGATAATTAAATTCAAATGCAGATAAAATATCACTGCATGAATACACTGCCGTTGCTTTTAAATTCCTGATAAGGTCAATTGTACCTGTCATATCAGAATTTGTTACATTGCCGGGAATCGCAAAAACTTCCCTGCCCTGCTCTCGTGCATATCTTGCGGTAATAGCAGAACCGCTTCTTGCCGGGCATTCAACCACAACAACAGCATAACTCAAACCGGATATAATTCTGTTTCTTATGGGAAAATTTCTGCCGTACGGTGGCGTCTGCGGAGGATACTCCGTTATAATAAGACCTTTTCTGAGAATATCATCTTTCAGATTTTCAACCGAATCATGGTATTTTGCGAAGAATCCGCAGCCGAGCACAGCAACAGTTTCCTTATCTGCATGAAGTGCACCAAGATGCGCTGCACCGTCAATACCGCATGCACCGCCGCTTACAACCACAGCTCCGCTTTTTGTCAGGGAATTTGCAAGACGGTAACTGATAGTAAGTCCCGTTTTCGTAGCTTTACGCGTGCCTACAAGAGAAATTGTCAGCCTCTTTTTAAGTATATCCGGATTTCCGTAATAATAAAGTACAAGGGGAAAATCAGGTATCTGCAAAAGCTTTTCGGGGTATCTGTCATCATCAGGTGTCAAAATTCTGCATCTGCATTTGCGGCAGTCCTCTATAATCCCGTCCACCACGTCAAGGGGAGTCTTTTTCAGTTTCTCAAGCTGTTTTTCTGTGAAAACGCCTGAACGCACTCTTTCCTGCGGTGTTGCAGAATAAATGTTTTTTGCCGTTTTATAGAAGCTTACTATTTCATCGGTTTTAATTCCCGTGCCCAGTGCTTTCTGAAGCCACAGCCAATACGCTTTATCGTTCATCTGAGAACCTCCCACATCGCAATGCACGCCGCCATTGAAGCGTTAAGAGATTCAGCTCTGCCCAGCATAGGAATAGTAACACGCAAATCGCATTTATCCGCAGTAGATTTCTGTATGCCGTTGCCTTCGTTACCGATTATAAGAAAAACACCGCCTGAAAGGTCTGTTTCATTTATCTTTTCTGCTGAAGAATCAACAACAGTCGCTACTGTTTTTATATTCTTCTCTCTTGCAAAAGAGAACATTTCTTCAACATCATTGATTCTTACAAAAGGCAGACGAAAAAGCGAACCCATAGCAGAACGCTGTGCTTTGGGATTGAAAACATCGCAGCAGGAAACAAGCACTGCACCGTCAATGCCCAACGCTTCTGCAGTTCTTGCAATTGCGCCCAGATTTGACGGGTCCTGAAGATTCTCAAGAACTATATACTTGCCGTCAGGTGAAAAAGAAGAAAGTTCTGTTTCGTTTTTGGTGTTTTCACACCTCAAAAAAACACCCTGACTTGTTTGCGTGTCTGATATTTTCTTTGCAACTTCTTCAGAAATTTCATAAGAAGCATCTGCTTCAGTTACAATAAAATCAATATCTTCTGTGTTTTTTGCATACGCATCAGCAGTGAAAAACGCTTCTCTGATTACAACTCCGCTTAATGCGGCATCGCGGCAAAGACGCACTCCTTCAAGCACAAATTCGCCTGATTTTTTTCTTTCTTTTGAAGAAGAAACAAGCTTTGAAAACTGTTTGATTTTAGGATTCTGCACAGAAATTATCTTTTCCAAAACAACTTTCCTCCTCAAAAAATCCGATATAACTAAAAGCAACACTTTTCCACTATATAATAGTATACAGTACATTATACCAAAGTTTTATTCAATAAACAATAGAAAAATAAAAAAAATTACGCTCACGGATAACTGTGAGCGTAATTGTAACTTATTTAAGTGCAGCTTTTGCTTTTTCTGTAAGAGCTGTGAATGCTGCGGGGTCTGCGATTGCGATTTCTGAAAGCATTTTTCTGTTAAGGTTGATGTCTGCTTTCTTGAGACCGTTCATGAATGATGAGTAGTTCATACCATTCATTTTGCAAGCTGCAGAAATTCTTGTAATCCAGAGACGGCGGAAATCACGTTTCTTCTGCTTACGTCCGATGTAAGCATACTGACCTGATTTCATAACTGCCTGTTTAGCTGTTTTGAAAAGCTTGCTCTTTGAGCCATAGTAGCCTTTAGCTGCTTTAAGAACTTTATTTCTTCTTTTGCGCGTCATTGTAGCGCCTTTAATACGTGCCATTGTCTATACCTCCTGTTATTAGTTCCTCAATATTATTTGTAAGGGATAAGTTTCTTGATCTGCTTAACGTTTGTTACGTCAGCAACAGTTGTTTTACGAAGATTTCTCTTGCGTTTTGTTGTTTTCTTATTGAGGATGTGTGACTTATAGGCATGACCACGCATGGGTTTGCCGTTTTTTGACATTTTGAATCTTTTCTTTGCACCGCTGTGCGTCTTGATTTTAGGCATTTTATTTTCCTCCTTAATAATTACTTACCTGATTTGGGGGCAAGGAACATAAGCATTGAACGTCCCTCAACCTTTGCCGGCTTTTCAACGTTTGCATTTTCGCTGAGAGCTTCAGCAAACTTCTGCATGGGAACAAGACCTAATTCAGTGTGAGCCATTTCACGGCCTCTGAAACGGATTGAAACCTTAACCTTGTTGCCCTGAGCCAGGAATTTTTTTGCATGGTTAACTTTAGTTTCAAAGTCGTGCGTGTCAATGTTAAGAGAGAGGCGAATTTCCTTGATTTCTATAACACGCTGGTTTTTCTTTGCCTCTTTTTCACGTTTTGCCTGTTCAAAACGATATTTTCCGTAGTTGATAATCTTGCAAACAGGCGGTTGTGCCTGGGGAGCAATCTTGACTAAGTCAAGTTCTCTTTCCTCGGCAATTTTCAAAGCCTCTGCAGGTGACATAATGCCGAGCTGTTCACCGTCGTCAGTAATTACTCTGACTTCTTTATCACGGATTTCCTCATTGATTTGCAGTTCTTTTGTACTAATGTTAAAGCACCTCCAAAAAAAAATCGCGGCACGAAAATTCGCCCGCAACACGCAAAACGGCACAACTCTACCGCTTTAATAACGTATTGACCTTCGTACGGAACTTAAGTTCCCGCAGGTGAGAGCGATCTCGCTTCTACTTCAATGTGCAAGTATGATACCACATTGCAGTTCTTTTGTCAATAGTTTTTCATAAAAATTTCTGAAAACTCTTGCACACAAAAAAACAGTGTGATAATATTGTTGTATCAATTATATAAGGGGTGTAAAAATATGTCAAGTACCAAAACAAATCCCGAAAGCAACAGTATACTTAAAAATATTCTGATTGTTCTCATGGGCGCACTTTTAATGGGATTTTTGTGGAGAATCCGTGGCACAAACGGCTGGGGTTCATCATGGGGTCTTCTTAATGCCGGTGCAATGTTTTCACTTTTCGCCATTACAATAATCGGCGACAGAAAGAAAACAAATCTTGCCTGGGTTGGTGCATCATCGCTGATGTTTATGCTTACTGTGCCTACCTGGGGAACATTCCTGGACCAGATGACAGGTGTGCTTTCTTCTTCAATTACAGATGACCTGGGCAATGTAATAGAAGGCTCACGTGCAATTCCTTTATGGTCAGGTGTGGGCGTAATGCTTCTTTTAGGTTTCGGTCTTTCAACTGTATGGGGCATAATGCTGGGCAGGTCTTTGAGCGACAAACAATGGAAAATAAAAGATTTTGTTCTTATTATAGCCGTATTTTTTGTTGCAATGTATGTTTCCCGTGCCACACTTGCACACACTCTTACCGAGCTTCTTCAGCCTCAGGCTCTTGACCTTTTCAAGGAAGGTCTCCTGAAGCAAGGCATAGTTACTGAAGAAAGCTTTGAAAGCATTTATAAAGTTTATATGGAACATTTTGACGATATGTCCTGGGCAAAAAAGGTTATGGGCGGCAGAAACTATTTCGCTCTTGTAGAAACATTTTCAATCGCTATCGGCGGCATCGCATCGATGATAGTAACAAGATTTGTAATCAAAGATAAACGCGCTGCAAATATGGGACTTATCACATCGGTTTCCTTCGCAATCGCAATTACAGTTGCAGACCTGTTCTTCTACTTCTTCGACAGCGACAACGGTATTATCGGCGAAGTTAACAACATCTATGCATGGTCTTGTTGGGAATACTTCACAGGCTTCATCGCAGGCTTGTTAATCACTGTGGCTATCCTTTGCTGTAAAAACAAAGTCGGCAAAGATGTACGTGAACTTGCATTTTCAACTACGCCCGCAAAGATTTCAGATGTACTTGTTTTCCTTATGGGATTTGTGGTTGTAATCGGCATCAACATCGTGAGACCTTTACTTGACAGACTTGAGGATACTACTTTCCACATTCCGGCAACTATCCTTGCATTTATCGGTGCAGTTGTTTTCATCGTGCTTGCAATCAGAAAATACGGCATCAACCTTGAAAACACAACTCAGGTTGCTTTCTCATACAAAGTTCTCACGATTATGCTTGCATACATGTTCTTCGTTTATATGTTCACAGACTTTGAAACAGGCGGTGCAAATATCCTTTCCGTTTCATCTCTCCACAATATTGCAATGATTATTTCATTCGTGGTTCTTGTAATTTATTTCGGTGTCAACGCAAAGAAAACTCTGAAAAAATAAGCTTCTCATTTGCAGGAATCATATGTCACCATTTCTTAAATCAGAAATACAGATTTTAAGGCTCCCTTTAAACAAGGGAGCCTTTGTTTTGTTCTTTACATTCAAAGCGGTAAACTATAATTTACAACGAAAAATCCCCTCTGTCATTTCCTTGCGAAAATGACATCTCCCCTTGCGTTTTCAAGGGGAGACCAAACCGGAAACATACATACAAATTATAATTTATCGGTGTATATATATGATAAAATTGATTTTAACAGGTGGCTCCACTTGTCAGGGGAGCTGGATTTTTGCGAAGCAAAAAGACTGAGGGGTAGTTATATTTTTGATGTTTCTCTCCTTCTGTCTTTTTTGTGCAAGCACAAAAAATCCACCTTCCTCGTCAGAGGAAGG
>JAGBHV010000023.1 GCA_017935325.1 Clostridia bacterium | reverse complement strand
TTGTGCTTGCACAAAAAAGACGGAGGGATATTATTACATTGATTTCATTAAACTTTTTTTGCAATATCCCCCAGTCAAAACCTACGGTTTTGACAGCCCCCTTTAGGCAAGGGGGCCATTTTCAACTTTTCACTTGACACAGATAATTTATAATTTACCATCAATAAAAGTATATTGTATTACAAGTTTTCAGTCAAGATAAATTGACTTTTTTATTCGGTGTTGATATACTGAATTTATCAAGTTGAATGCAGGGTGATTTCATGCCGTATTTATTTGCACATTTCAAAGAAAAAATTACTCCCGACGGAGAGCAGGTTTATTTTTCTGTCAGTCGTGACGGTTTTAATTGGGAAAAGGTTAATAACGGTAATCCCATTCTTACTGCAACTCTGGGTGAAAAAGGATGCCGCGATATCGAAATTGTAAGGCTTCATACAGGCGGTTTTATGGTGATTACAACAGATTTGTGTGTAGCAAACCGTTACGATGAAAACCTGAATCTTGATTGGTCGAATATTAATCGTACAGGCAGTAAATGCCTTCGTATGTGGAAAACCGATGACCTTGTTACTTTCTCTGAAGAAAGACTTGTCCATTTCGGCAGAAACGATTTCGGCTGTATGTGGGCGCCTGAAGTTTTCTTTGATGAAGAAAGAGAAGAATATCTTATTCATTGGGGTTCAACTGTTGAAGAAACTGACTATAAGCATATGTCAATTTATTGTTCTGTTACAAAGGATTTTGAAACTTTTTCTGCACCACAACTTTATTTTACAAAGAAAAATGAAATTCTCGATTCGCATATTACGAAAGTCGGAGACACATATCATCTTTTTTATAAGAATGCTCACAATCCCTCAATGAATATGCACGCAACTTCGGATAATCTTTTCGGACCTTTTGAACACGATGAAAAGTTTCAGCAGTTTATGGAAGAAAATGTTCCCAATCCCGGTTCCTACGAAGGACCTGCAACATATATTCTGCCTGACGGAAAATGGTGCCTGATGCTTGATTTCTTCGGCTGTGAAAAAGAAAAAATGGGTTATGTTCCTTTTGTTTCAAATGAAGCAGGGGATGTGAATTTTGAAAGAAAAGATGAATTGTTTTCTTTCCCTTACGGCTTCAAGCACGGCAAGGTAATTGAAATAACAGATGAAGAATACGAAAAACTTAAAAGCTTATGATACAAAAAGCCACCGTGTCATCCTTGAACGTAAGCAAAGGATACCGGTGGCTATTTTTATTTGTTTGCTATTTTATTTACTTTATCTGTAAGCCATGTGCCGAATTTGTTTTCGATAATAAAGTAGCTTACATAAGCAATTACCCACGAAACGATAATTGCAACCGCCATAAAGATAATATTTTTAATCGAGAATGAATCAATATGCAAAAACTTTTCTGCAACGGCAACAATGTAGTAGTGTATGAGATAGTAGGAGAAACCTGCATTGCCTAAAAGCACAATGAATTTCGGTGTTCTGGCCCCCATTTTATCAATGAGAATTACCTCAATTACAAAGAAAAGACACATCACAAGCTGAACATATTGTGATAAATCATATGCCTTTATTGTATTCCAGAAGAATTGCGGTGTTACGAGTATTACAACTGTCACCGCTGACCATATTCCGAAAAGAGATTTTGAAATACTGTCTTTCTTTGAAATTTCCTTTACTATATAGAAACAGATAATACCGAGAACAAAGAATAACCAGCTGCTCCAGTTTACGTAGAGATAGAACCTGAAGAATACATTCTGAAACTCAAAAACTCTGCCGATTATTGCAAAAACAACTGCAAATGCAGAAGCGATAATTGCTCTGTATTTGTGAGAAATTCTCATTGCCACAGTAAACACAATCGAAAAAGCAACTTCCATCTGCAAGGTGTGACCAAGTCCCACAATAGGTCTGATTGCTGATGCCGCTTTGTTGGCTTCGCGTTCAAACGGAATGCAGAAAAGTGATTTTATAAGCTGCTCAAAATCAGGCACATATCCTAAAAGATCAGGTAATATGTGTGCTGCAAAAAATGTTGCAAAAGTCAATGCCCAGTAAAGTGGAATAAGGCGGATAAATCTGCGTGTTAAAAACAGTTTTCGTTTTTCAATTTTTTCTGTTGACATTATTACGAAAAATCCGCTGATACAGAAAAACAGATTAACGAAGAATCTGACATCGTAAATTGTATGCCCCGTAATGTAAGGGGAGATTAATCCGAAATGAAAAAGTGACACGCACAAAGCGGCAATGAACCTGATTGCCTGAATACTGTCAATTCTTTTTTTTGTAAGAGAACTCATTGGTTATCTCCTTTTAATTATTCAAATGCACTTGCGATATATCTGAAAAGACCTTCAAATGCTCTTTTTAAAACCTTGCAGAGGCTGAACGGAGTTTCGGGTAAGTCAATGCCGTCACCCTCATAGCATCCGATGTTGTGAGTATTGTCAAGGGGATTTCCGTAGAAATCGTGTTCACCCATATCTTCTTCAACCTGAATACCTGCATTCATGCAAGGTGAGCATTTCTTAAGTATGAAGCTGTTTTTATCTGTTTCGTCCGTGCCTGCAAACTGTGGGTCAGCCCAGAAAGAGTTTTTATCGAATCTCGTAGGCAGTGTTCCGTAATAGCAGTTGTTTGAAATTGTGTTTTCGTATTCTTTGTTGTATTCAACTTTATGACCGGGGAGAAGTGAGAAAATGTTGTTGCAGATGTAACTGTCTTTATAGCGAAGGAAACAGTAGTTACTGCCGTTTACAATTGTGTTGTTATAGAATTTGAAACCGATTTCAGGTAACCCTGTGCGACTTCCTGCGTTTGAAGTTATGTTATCGTTAACTGAAAGGCAATATCTTACGGTGTTGTTGAAATGGTCTTCTTCATAAACACAGTTCCACATAAACCTTACGTTGTCGTGAGAATAAATATACTGATACATACTGTTGCTTGTATGGTCATCAAAGTCGCAGGACATACCGTCTTTTATGTTTTTAGCGCCTGCAATTTCGCAGTTTTCAATGAGTGCTTCAGTAACACCCCATGTCCACGTAGGTGCAGTAGCATAAATACCGCTGCTTAAGCAGGTATTTATAATGCTTGAGTTTCTCAGTGTGATTCTTTCAGCCTGAGCAAGGATGAAGCCGTCATCCTGAAGGTTATAAATACTGCAGTTTTCAACAAGAATATCTTTGTTGTAGGGATATTCTTCGCTGTTGGGATTTTCTGCGTTATAATGTCCGCCCGTGAAAATGCCGTAACCGCAGTTGTAAATTTCACAGTTGTTGATATGAATGTCAGAAAGATGGTTGTGTGTTCTTGAAGTGTTTCCTAACATTCTGATTGCAGCACGCTGACTGCTGTAGTAATTGTCAGAAGGATAATTCTGAATATCGTGCAAAACAACGGAATCAACTGTAATATCTTCAACAATTGTTTCGTTGAAATGGATGAAAATGCCTGTACCGTTTGGTGCTGTGATTTCAATATCTTTGATAACCCAGTGCGACACATCGTTTATGAACATAACAGGATGATACTGGGGGTCTGAAAGAGCATTTGTAACAACAGGCATATCGCCTTCGCCGTAAGTTGCAAGAGTAATGGGGTTTTCTTCTGTACCATTACCATGACAAGCGAATCCGCCGAAGAAGTAACTGCCTTTTTTCAGGAGAATTTTATCTCCGGGGGCGTAATTTCTATTTGATGCATGTGCTAAAGTTTTCCATGCTTTTTCAGGACTTGTGCCGTCGTTTGCGTCGTTACCGTCTGTGCTGTCAACATAGTATGTATTACCGATGTCTTCTGCAAAAGAAGTAATCGGCAAAGCGGCAAAAATCATTATTAATGCCATTATCAGGGATAATGCTTTGTAATGTTTACTCATTTAAACCATCTCCTTATAAAAGTATTATACATTCAAGATGCCGTTGTGTCAAACTGTTTTTGTTGACTTTCGGGCTTTGTATTGATATACTGAAATTAAGAAAGCGAGGTATATTTCTTATGAGCAAATTTGAGTCTTTCTGGGTTAAACTTATTACATCTGTGCTGCTCTGTTTTATGAGTTTGTTCAATCTTGCAGGTACGGGAGAGATTAATGAGCAAAAAGCACCTGTTAACGGCTCTCTTACATGTACTGACAGCCTCGGCAGAAGTGTGACATCGTCTTGCGGTGAAAGCGAAAAGCTTGTAGGTGTTTTTTATTTTCTCTGGCATGCTCAGCACGGAAGCAACAGAATTATCGATAATACAAAACTCGTAAAAGAACATCCTGAAGCAATTCAGTCTGAACAAGCATGGCTTGAAGCGGGAGGCGGAAATCAGCAGGAATTCCACTTCTGGGGAGAACCTCTTTTGGGATATTATTCATCAGATGATGAATGGGTTTACAGAAAACATGTTCAGATGCTGACGGATGCAGGTGTTGATTTTATCGTGTTTGACACAACTAATGGTTTCACTTATACAGAATCTGCAAAGAAACTTATTGATGTATGGTATGAATATTACCTTGAAGGCTGGAATGTGCCGAAAATTGCTTATTATACAAATGCAGGTTCAGGTAACACCATGAACAGAATTTATGATGAGATTTATGATAATCAGGAACTTAAAAGCAAATATCCGAAAATTGAAGATTTGTGGTTTTGTCTTGACGGAAAGCCGATGATAATCGGTAATAAAGATGACAGTGATTTGAGAGAAGACGTGAAAAACTATTTCAGAATCAAGGCAAATCAATGGCCGAATGAAGATAAGAAAAATGACGGTTTTCCGTGGATGGAGTTTGACCGTTCACTTACATATAAGTCTGTTTACAACAGTGGCGGAACAAAAATTATGAACGTTTCCGTTGCACAACACGCAGATACAATATGCTTCAGCAAAACTGCGTGGTATGGTGGTAACGACCGCACACGCTCATGGCACGACGGAAAAAATGATACCTCGGAAAATGCAATGCTTTACGGTTATAATTTCGCAGAGCAATGGGAATTTGCCATAAAAATGAACCCTGATATAATTTTTGTTACAGGCTTTAATGAATGGGTGGCACAGAGGCAGGCGACAGAAGAAAAATATCCCATTGTGTTTGTTGACTGTGCCGATGAAAATGCTTCACGCGATGTTGAACCGTCAGCAGGTGTTTTAGGCGATAACTACTATCTGCAGATGGTAAACTATATTGCGAAATTCAAAGGTACAACTGCAAAGGTAGAAAAGAAAGAAAATGTGACAATAGACATTGACGGAGATTTTTTACAATGGGAAAATGATAAGATTACTGCAGTTTACAAGGATTATAAAAACGATACTGCAGACAGAAATTCTGTTGATTTCGCTCATCAGCCCATTTATGACACATCAGGCAGAAATGATATTGTCAATATGAAAGTTGCAGAAGACAAGGACAATATTTATTTCTACGTTGATACAGCAGGAAATCTGACTGAATCTTCCGATGAAAACTGGATGAGTCTTTTTGTAAATAATGAATATGTGATAAACAGAATTTCACCTGAAAACGGTGTTGCGGCAGTAGAAAAAATCACTTCTTCAGGCTTTGAAAAAACAGGTGAAGCAAAAATTCGCTTTGAAGGAAATAAACTTATGCTTGAGTTGAAAAAATCAGACATTTCTTTTGGCGGAAATCTGACATTCAAATGGTCAGACAACTGCGATGTGAGTGATGTTAATTCATTCTACAGAAACGGTGACGCAGCACCATACGGAAGGCTTTGCTATAACTATTAAATTTTTGGAAGTGGAATTTTGAAAAGTCAGATAAAAAACAAATTTTATATCGTATTTTTCCTTTCGGTTACAGTTTTAGCGTTTTTCTTTCCTCCGTCTGCCGATGACCTCGGTTGGGCAACGAGCGACGGAATGAAGCTGTTACAAAACGGATTTGCTGATTATAACGGAAGATATCTTGGCAATATATCTGCGGTGTTTTTAACAAGAATACCGTATGTGTTGCCATTTATAAAGGGTTTTGCTTTAACGGCGATTTTATTTCTGATTCAAAAAATGACCGCAAATAAAAGCAAAGATTTTTTGTATCTGTCAGCTATTTTATTGCTTGTTCCGTCACCGCTGTTTATTCAGGGATTTGTCTGGACGGCAGGGTTTTCAAACTATTATCTGTCAGCACTTGTGATAATGGTGAATCTGTACATCGTTTTTTATAAACATGAGAGAACGGTATGCCGGGTAGTTCTCATCTTGTTTCTTGGTATTGCAGGTCAGTTGTTTATGGAAACGTACACGTTGTTTTCTTTAACGTTATCGGTTTTTGCTGTCATATACTTTGCTGTTAAAGATAAAAAAGCTGATGTGGTAAGTATAACATACTTTTTCGCCTGCGTTTTCGGAGCTGTTATAATGTTTTTAAACGGTGTTTACAGTAAAGTGATGACAGGTGAAAATACGTATCAGGCACTTTCGGGTAAAAGCGAATCTTTTTTTCAATCAATATTAAATTTGCTGCAAAATCTTTTTTCGGTAGTGTTGAAAAATGCTTTAACATCGTGTTTTCCTGCGATTATTATAATAACTGTGATATGTCTTGTAAAAATGAAAAAGAGCAAAAATGTCAGAAGAAAAGTTAATTGTGCGGTGATGTTTTCTTTATTTCTCTCGCTTCTTTCTGCTGTTTTTGCAGGAATAGCTTTTTTGAAATATCATGATATTTCAAAAGTTAAATTGTTTTCCGGCTTTATTCTGTTGTTTGTTTTACTCACGTGCGCCATAATAGTATTTAACTTTTTTGAAAAAGAAAAGCAAAAAAGAGTATTCTTTTATTTTTCTATGATTTTAATTTTGACGATTCCGCTTTGTGCAGTTTTTCCTGTAGGTGCGCGATGCTTTGTCGGAGCATATATTATTTTGATAATGATTATCAGAGAATTATATGAATCAGCGGGAAAAGATTTTTTGACAAAAGCTCTTAGCATTGCATGTGCAGCTTTGTTTGTTGTTAATCTTGCATGCTATATTCAGGTGTATGTTTCCAATGCGGAGAAAGTAGAATATATCAAGTCTGAGGTAGAAAAAGGCAACAAGGTTATAGAGGTTGAACATACTAAGTTTAAATTTCTGGTTTATTCTATGGATATTGAGGATAAAGCTGAAAAATATGAAAGACGTTTTTGCGAATACTATGACTTGCCGGCAGATACGGAAATTGAATATAAATAGCAGACGTATTTGTGGCTGTAAAAGAATATAATCTTTGAAAAGCCAATAAAATCAGGCGTTTGAATAAAGTTAAATGCATCAGAAGTTTTAAAATTATACTTCTGATGCATTTTTATGTTTTATTTTTATAAATTTATAATTTGTCGAAATATCTGTTAAGTCGGAGGGTTGCTGTTATTTCATAAGTTCCGTTGATTTTTTGAGTGCTTCCACAGAGAAAGAGGGGATTCTTCCTAAATGGTCAGGACCTATGTTGAGAAGATAATTGACGCCTAAAGAATTAAGCCTTTCTTTTCTTTCTGCAATTTCTTCAGGTGTTATCCAATTCTGGTCGTAGTATTTATATCCCCAGCTTGAATTGAGCGTGCCTGCAGTTTCGTAAAGCCCGTAAGGTGAATATTTGAATCCGTCAAGGCTGTTGGGGTCAGAATTGTCTGTTTCTCTGAACTCTGTGGGATATTCATTATCGCCTAAAGACACATAATCATATGCACCGTTGCCGATTCGTGAGTTTATAAGGCAGTCAGGCTGATATGTTTTTACAAGCTGATTCAGTTCAAGGCTCTGTTCTTTTGTAATTGTGTGTGGCACATCAAACCAGATAAGGCACAAATCTCCGTATTTTGTAAGGATTTCTTTAACCTGAGGTTTTATTTTTTCTTCAAAACAGATTGAGAAATCTTTTTTATCTCTCTCAGGGAAATCCCAGCTGTTGTCCCAGGAAACACCCGAACAGCCTGCAAAATTATCATATCCGCCGCCGTGGAAATGATGCCAGTCAAGCTCCTGTGAATAATAGAGACCGAATTTCAATCCGTGCTTGTAACAAGCCTCACCAAGCTCTGCAACAACATCTCTGCCGAAAGGGGTTGCATCGACAATATTGAACTTGTCAACCTCACTTCTGAACATTGCAAAACCATCGTGATGCTTTGATGTGAAAACAAAATATTTCATTCCGCAGTCCTTTGCAAGGCGAATCCACTCATCTGCATCAAAATAAATGGGATTGAAAATTTTTGCATATTTTTCATATTCGTTATTGGGAATAGCCATATAACTCTGAATCCATTCGGCGTAGTCAAGAACACGTCTGCCTTTGTATTCACCGCCGAGGATTGAGTACAGCCCCCAATGTGCCATCATACCGTATTTTGCCTCTTTAAACCATTCTCTGTTATTCATATTAATCTTCCTAACCAAAATATTTTTGCTTTTCTTCTTCAGTTAATCCGAACGTACTGCAGAATGCATTCTTGAATAATTCAGGACGTTCAGTAATTATTCTCCTTAAAGTTGCACAGTCTCTTTCCCAGGATTCATAGCTTTTGGGAGAGCCCCACTTCTGTGTGTGGTAAGGCATTTCATCTTTAAGATTGTCTACCATTTTATCGTAAATTTTAAGCATTCTTTCCGTATCAAAAGTTGTTTTGTAATGCTGTGAATTCAATTCAATAAGGCGCTTTCTGAAATCCGGATTTCTGATAAGGGAACACATCAGCTTTGTGCTGAACATATTTCCCACACCGTGTCCGTTCGGATTGATGTAATTGCGTACCATATTGTTTTTATAGGTGCTGGGGAATAATGCCCAGTCAAGGTCAAATAATACGATTCTCCACTTCGAATTATCATTTCGTCCTCTGTAATATTTTATGTTACCTGTGTCGGTGTTATTGAAGAAGGATTCAATCATCCAATAGCAGATAACGTTATCAATATCAACAATTGAGCAGATATAATCGTAGTTCTCTTTCTTTGATAAATCATGAGTTGAAAGGTAATTCATCAGCTGCTGATAATTATCAATTGAGCCGTTTTTTACTGTAGAAAATCCCTTGATGATGTCGATATTATCGCTATCGATTCCTTCGTGATTTGCAAAATAATCTTCATCAATTTTTTCACGCAAATCATAAATTCCGTGATATTGACCGTTGAGATAAACCACAACGGGTTTATAGTCCATAAAAGCTACATCAACCTGATTCTTTATTACCATTGCGCAGAAAGCATCACGTAAAAATGCACGTGAATTATCCTGACCTGAATTTCGCAGAATAAGCGAAGAAAAAACATTTACATCGTTATCCTCAAAAAACGGATAGCAGATTTCTTTCGGACCGTACTTATCTTTAAGATTTATTGAAATGCTTTTCTGGTCAAGTGCTCTGCTGTACTGACCGAAAACTTTTATTCCTGCGTTGAAATCAAGCTGTTCCGTACCGTTTTCATCAAGATATTGGATGTTTGCAGGTCTTACCCATTCTTTCCAATAGTTTGCACTCTTGAACGGAAAGACGTCGCCGGGTGCAATGTTTGAAGCGAGAATTCCTCTTTCATTGCTGAAAAGGTCTTCGTTATCTGCAGTAAGGAAAAAAACGGGCATTGACGGTTTTCTTCCTACAATATATGTTGCTGTCGCGGTTTCTGACGGCACACAACCTTTTTTGAAAGCTCTTACACGGATGTTGACTGTGTTATTGATAACTATTGTTCCGTTAAGAGCAGGGGAGCTTGTATTCGGAAGAGAGCCGTCAGTAGTATACCTTATTGTTGCATTTTCTGATTTTACTTTAACCTTTGTGCCTTTTTCAACAAATGAGCTTTCAACGCTGAATTCAGGCGTAGCAACGGGGGCTTTCAATGTTTTCTGCGGGTTAGCAGCAGATGGAGTCATGCCCTCAAAATATACTAAAGATGTATCGGATTTTATATTCCTGCCGCATGTATAGCCGTTTACTGTTGACTTGTATTCGATGCTGTCAACAACAATTCCGTTTTCATCAAAGATATAAATATCTTCACCGTATCTGTTAAGGCCCATATCAACAAAAGTTTCGTTTGTGTTTTTGTTGTATCGCGTTTCATTATCGCAATACACGGTGTAATACCCTTTAGGTTTTATAACGGCATTTGTTTCAGGTTTGATTGATTTTGAAAACTTTGAAGAGTCAGAAAGCCTGTAAGATGAAAGACTTACAGGCTTATCGGTAGGGTTATATAATTCAATGTAGTCATAGGAAGTAGGGTGAGTCATGCACAGCTCTGAAATTACAATTTCTTTTTCCTTGCACATGTTTGCTGTTCCTATTTTATCAAAACCTGCGATTGTGTTTTCTTTGCCGGGAGTAGCTTTCGGGAAAAACATATATTTTCCGTCAGCATCACAGCCGTAAGAAAGGTTTGAAATCAGTTTCGGCACATCGCATCTTGTTACATTCTGCTCTCCTGCATAGATGCCGATTGAAGAGTCTTTGTTTGAAAGAGAGAAGCTTGCGTGAATTTTTTCGCCTTCCTTGTATTCTGTTTCCTTATCTGAAAGATAAATGAGAAGATAGGAATCTTTTTCAACAGTTATATCAGGGAAATACCATTTATCAGGTTTTTCTTCGTTATCAGAAAGTGAAAGCCCGTTGAGAGATACTTCTTTTTTACCGTAGTTATAAATTTCAACCCAACCGATAAAGTCACCGTCTTCATCGGCAAGAGTATGTGTATTTGATGTTGAAAATTCGTTTATTCTTAATGTGATTTCATCAATATCGATATTTTCGGCATTATCTGCAGGAGCGTTTACGGAATTATCGTTTATGGGTTTATTCATGTCGCATGCACAGAAAACAGCCGTAAAAACAAAAACCACAATTATTGCAGATAAAATACGCTTTATCATCAGTAATCCCTCTTTCAGCATAAATCATAATTATAATATCAAATTTTACAAATAAATTCAAGCATTTCTATAAATTGATAAAAAATGAGCATTTGAGAGGAAAAATGAGCATTTCAGAGAAAAACAGAGTGTTTTAAATTTATGAGCGAAAAATTCACGTTTTTGAGTGACTTTTTTGTAAAAAAGTGTTGACTTTTCAAGAATTTCGCATTATATTATATCTATCATAATTGGCGAATTTAAGGGGGCTGTATAATTGAAAAAAGATATCATTATTGACCTTAAAAATATTGATGTTTCCTACGGCGAAAATAAAATACTTGATAATATCAGTCTCTATATCAGGGATAAAGAATTCATAACATTACTTGGTCCTTCAGGTTGCGGCAAAACTACTACTCTCAGAGTTATTGCGGGATTTACACAGCCTGATTGCGGTGATGTTATTTTTAACGGCAAAAAAATCAATGATTTGCCGCCATATAAAAGACAGGTTAATACAATTTTTCAGAAGTACGCATTGTTTCCGCATCTCAATGTTTTTGAGAATATTGCGTTTGGTCTGCGTCTTAAGAAAAAGTCAGATAAAGAAATCAAAGAACGCGTTGCAGAAATGCTTGAGCTTGTAAACCTTAAAGGCTTCTCAAAACGTAATATTGATTCACTTTCAGGCGGTCAGCAGCAGCGTGTTGCTATTGCACGTGCGCTTGCAAATGACCCGAAGGTTCTGCTTCTTGATGAGCCTCTTGCAGCTCTTGACCTGAAATTACGAAAAGATATGCAGGTTGAACTGAAAAACATTCAGCAGAAGCTGGGAATTACTTTTATTTTTGTTACTCATGACCAGGAAGAAGCTCTTTCGATGTCTGATACAGTTGTTGTTATGGACAACGGCGTAATTCAGCAGATAGGCACTCCACAGGATATTTATAATGAACCGAAAAATGCATTTGTTGCTGACTTTATCGGCGAAAGTAACATTCTTGACGGTGTTATGAAGGAAGATTTCCGTGCAAGATTTTCAGGTCATACCTTCCAGTGCCTTGATAAAGGCTTCGGCACAGGTGAAGCAGTTGACGTTGTTATACGTCCTGAAGATATTGTTGTTACTACACCTGATAAGGGTATGATTTCAGGTACAGTCACATCTGTTACTTTCAAAGGTGTTCATTACGAAATTATTGTTGATATCCGCGGCTTCAAATGGATGATTCAGTCAATTCACGAACAGAAAGTGGGCGATGAAATCGGACTTGTTATTGAGCCGGATTCAATCCATATTATGAAAAAATCAATTTACTCAGGTAAATTCGGTGACTACAGTTCTTTCAGTGACGAAATTGACCATCTTTCAGATATAGAAGAGGAAGAATAAGCGGGGAGGTAAAGTTTATGGAAAAGAAAACTCTTTCCGCAAAGCTTCTTGCTTCTCCTCATATTGTCTGGTCTGTGTTGTTTATTATAGCGCCGCTTATAATGGTTGCTTACTATTCTTTCACAAACGCAGACGGCAATTTTACATTAGAGAATATCAAAGCTCTTTCGGATTATAAGGAAGTTTTCCTCAATTCAATATGGTACGGTATTGTTGCCACACTTATCTGCCTTGTTATTGCTTATCCTACTGCATATTTTATTGCACGTTCAAAGGCAAGGGTTCAGAGCACAATGATAATGCTTGTAATGCTTCCTATGTGGACAAGCCTTATTGTAAGAACATATTCAATTATGTCTCTTATTGAAAATACAGGTATCATAAATTCTTTTATACAAAAATTAGGTTTTGAACCGATTCAGATGATTAACACTTCCGGTGCAGTTATACTAGGTATGGTCTATGATTTCCTGCCTTTTATGATTCTGCCGATTTATTCAGTGCTTACAAAGCTTGATAACAAGCTTGTTGAAGCCGCACACGACCTGGGTGCAGATAAAATCACCGTTCTTACAAAGGTTGTTCTTCCCCTGAGTCGTTCAGGTATTCTTTCGGGAATTACAATGGTTTTTGTGCCGTCAGTAAGTACGTTCTATATTTCACAGAAATTAGGCGGAGGAAATTTTGCGCTTGTAGGTGAAATTATTGAAGGTCAGTTTGTAACTTCCAACAATTTCAATCTCGGTGCATCATTGTCGCTTGTGCTTATGGTGCTGATACTTATCTGTATGGCTGTGATGAATCACTTTTCAGGTGACGAGGAAGAAAGCTCAGGAGGTCTTATGCCATGAGTAGAAAAATGAATGTTTCTTCAAAAATTTACCTGGGACTTGTGTATTTCTTCCTTTATGCACCGATTGTTGTGCTTATTGTTTTTTCGTTCAATGAATCAACAAGCACATCAGTTATGTCAGGCTTTTCTTTTAAATGGTACGGCGAGCTTTTAAGAGATGCCGACACAATAAATGCTGTTAAGAACACTCTTTTTATAGCGGTAATTTCTTCTGTGTGTGCTACCATTCTCGGTACTGCGGCAGCAGTAGGAATAGACAAAATGAGAAACAAATATCTTCGTTCGGCAATTATGAATACAACAAATATTCCTATGATGAACCCTGAAATTGTTACAGGTATTTCACTTTTGCTTCTGTTTGCTTTCAGTTCACAGCTTCTGGGAATTAAAAATGCACTTGGTCTGCATACTCTCATAATTGCTCATATAACATTTGTTTTACCATATGTGATTTTATCCGTACTTCCGAAACTCCACCAGATGGACCACCACCTTTCAGAGGCGGCAATGGACTTGGGCTGTACACCTGTAAAATCATTTTTCAAAGTTGTTCTGCCTTCAATAATGCCCGGTATTTTAACAGGCTTTATTATGGCTTTCACGCTGTCGCTTGACGATTTCGTTATCAGTTATTTTGTCAGCGGTCCTGAATGGCAGACACTTCCCATCAGGCTTTTCTCAATGACCAAAAAACGTGTGAAACCTGATATGTACGCACTTTCAACTTTAATTTTCTTTGTAATGCTTGTTCTTCTTATGCTTATCAATTTCATGCAGGCAAGAGGAGATAAGAAAAAAGAAAAGGATAAATAAACCACAGACAGGAGGGGTGATATGAAAAGAATTATATCAATGTTTTTTGCATTGCTTCTGATGCTTTCATGTTCTGTAATTGCTTTTGCAGAATCATCACCGCTTACTGAAAAAGAACTTCAGGCAAAATATAAAAAACTTGCGGGCACTTCAATTAACGTTTACAACTGGGGTGAATATATCTCAGACGGCAGCGAAGGCGTAATGAACGTTAATGAAGAGTTCGAAAAACTTACAGGCATTAAAGTCAATTATGCAACTTATGCCACAAATGAAGATATGTATACAACCCTTAAAGCGGGCGGTTCCGCTTACGATATTGTTATTCCTTCCGACTATATGATTCAGAGGCTTATCGAAGAAGAATATCTTGAAAAAATCAATTTCGACAACATACCTAACTATAAAAACATTATGGATGAATACAAAGGGCTTTATTATGACCCGAATGATGAGTATTCTGTTCCCTACAATGTTGGGATGGTAGGTGTTATTTACAACAAAAAAGTTGTAAAGGGAAACCCTACAAGCTGGTCTCTTTTGTGGGATGAAAGATATAAAGGGCAGATTCTTCAGTTCAATAATCCGCGTGACGGATTTGCTACGGCTATGTTTTTGCTTGGTATTGATGTAAATACACAGGATGAAAAAGAATGGCGCAGAGCATATGCAAAGCTTATTGAACAGAAAGAAGTCCTGCAGTCTTATGTTTCTGATGAAATTTTCAATAAGATGGAAGCAGGCGATGCAGCTGTTGCAGCATATTACGCAGGCGACTATCTTCTGATGAAAGATAACAACCCGGACCTGGAATTTTATTATCCCGAAGAAGGAACAAATAAGTTTGTTGATGCTATATGTATACCAAAGGGTTGTCAGAATAAAGAAGCGGCGGAGTTGTATATAAACTTCCTTTTAAGTGAAGATGTGGCTTTGGCAAACGCAGAATATCTTTATTATGCAACGCCGAATAAAACTGTTATCAATAACGACAATTACAGTCTTAAGGGTAATCCTATTCTTTATCCCGATAAAAAAGATGAGCCGAAAACCCAGTCTTTTGAAAACCTTAATCAGTACACGCTTTCGCTGACTACAAAGTTGTGGTCTGAACTTAAAATCGAAGGTGCTTCAAATACTGCAGTTTATATAAAACTGGGTGTTGTGGCAGGTATAGCCTTGGTTGCGATTATTTACAGCACAGCCAAAAAGAAAAAACGTCAAAAGTTATATGATGTATAAATTCAAGGGAGGGTAGTAACCCTCCCGATGGTTTTTGTAAAAGGGTGAAAAAATGAAAACAAAACCTAAATCAATAGTTCTTCTGTTTCTTACAGCAATAATATGGGGATTTGCTTTTGTTGCACAAAAAGTCGGTGCTCAATATGTTGGTGCATTTACGTTCAACGGTATACGTTTTGCGTTGGGCTCATTGTCGCTTTTTCCCGTAATAATGCTTTTTGAAAAAGAAAAAATCAATAAAGAAAAATTCAGGAAAACTGCCATTGCAGGTACAATATGCGGCATAGTTCTGTTTATTGCGTCAACACTTCAGCAGATGGGTGTTGAAATTACAAACAGTGCAGGTAAGTCAGGCTTTATCACAGGTCTTTATACTGTGTTTGTTCCGATTGCAGCTTTCCTTTTTATGAAAAAGAAAACCAATATCCTCACATGGATTGGTGCAGTATTAGCAGTAGGCGGTCTTTATCTGCTTTGTATGACGGGGGAGGAATCGGTCGGAATAGGTGACCTTGTTCTGCTTATCGGCACAGTTTTCTGGACTGTACATATTTTAGCTATTGATAAATTTATGCTTGACGGAATCGGTCCGTTGAGGTTTTCGCAGTTTCAGTTTGCTGTCTGTGCAATTCTTTCAATTATCTGTGCGCTTATTTTTGAGGATATAAGCTTTACTGCAATCAGAAGTGCCTTGCTTCCCATACTTTACGGCGGCTTTATGTCAGTAGGTGTGGCATATACCTGTCAGGTTTTAGGTCAGAAGGATGCAGACCCGACTTTTGCTGCAATAGTGCTGTCAACTGAGTCTGTTTTCGGTGCAATCGGCGGTGTTATTCTTGCAGGAGAAACTATGACCGTATCAGCATATATCGGCTGTGTGCTTATTTTTACAGGAATTGTTTTATCTCAGCTTAAATTAAATAAAAAATCGGCATAAACCCTTGCATTTTTTTGCGGTTTGTGTTATTATGTTTGAAACGCTATGAAAAAGAGAGTAAGTGTTTTAAAACAAAATTCAGAGAGAACGGGACGCGGCTGAAATCCCGTTTATTTTGCAGAACACCGAAGTTCACTTTGGAGCGGCTGGCTGAAATTGCAGTAGGTTTTGACGTGTTTCCCGCGTAAGAGGAGAAAGAGTGTTTGCTCTGTTTCAGTGCAAAAATAAGGGTGGTACCGCGGAAGGTAATTTTATGCTTTCGTCCCTTACCTGGGGCGGAAGCTTTTTATTTTGTAAAATTATGTCTGAAAGGAAGAATATTATGAAAGCAATGCTTGAAAGCATAGCAAGAGACGCAAAAGTGGCTCTTGAACTTGCAACAACAAAGCAGGAACTTGAAAACATCAGAGTTAAATATTTAGGTAAAAAGGGTGAGGTTACCGCTGTTTTAAAACAGATGGGTAAACTTTCACCTGAAGAAAGACCTGTTATGGGTCAGCTTGCAAACGAAGTAAGAGCATCTATTGAAGCACTTATTGAAGCAACTGATGAAAAAATCAAAAAAGAAGAACTTATCAAAAAGCTTAAAGATGAAAAAATTGACGTTACAATGCCCGGCAAAAAGTCAGCATTAGGTCATAAGCATCCTCTTAACATTGTTCTTGATGAGGTTAAAGACATTTTCCTTGGCATGGGATTTGATATTGCGACAGGTCCTGAAGTTGAATGGGATTATTATAACTTCGAAGCACTCAATATTCCCAAAGATCATCCTGCACGTGATACACAGGATACATTCTATATCACAGAAAATATGCTTCTGAGAACACAGACTTCTCCCGTGCAGATTCGTGTTATGGAAAAGCAGGCTCCGCCTATCAGAGTTATTTCTCCCGGACGAGTTTTCCGTTCAGATGCAGTTGATGCAACACACTCACCGCTTTTCCATCAGATTGAAGGTCTTGTTGTTGACAAGGGAATCACAATGGGTGACCTTAAAGGTACTCTTGAAGCATTTGCTAAAAGACTTTACGGCGAAGATACAAAAATCCGTCTTCGTCCTCACCACTTCCCGTTTACAGAGCCGTCATGTGAAATTGACGTAACCTGTTTCAAATGCGGTGGTAAAGGCTGTCCTATGTGCAAAGGCGAAGGTTTCATCGAAATCCTCGGTGCAGGTATGGTTCACCCCAAAGTTCTCAAGGCTTGCGGTGTTGACCCCGAAGTTTACAGCGGTTATGCATTCGGCGTTGGTCTTGAAAGACTTGTTATGTTCCGCTTTGATATTGATGATATGAGATTGCTTTACGAGAACGATATGCGTTTCCTCGGTCAGTTTTAATGAAAGGAGTGTCGTAAAATGAATTTATCTAAAAAATGGTTAAATGATTATGTAGAACTTGATGTCAGCGACAAACAGTTTGCTGATGATATGACAATTTCAGGTTCAAAAGTTGAAGGCTTCGAAACTGAAGGTGCAGAACTTCAGAACATTGTTGTAGGTCGTGTTGAAAGCCTTGAAAGACACCCCGATTCTGACCATCTCTGGATTTGTCAGATTAATGTTGGTAAAGAAGAAAATATTCAGATTGTTACAGGTGCACAGAATTTGACAGCCGGTGATGTTGTTCCGGTAGCACTTGATAATTCAGTTGTATTCGGCGGTCACAAAATCAAAAAAGGCAAGCTTCGCGGAGTTGAAAGCAACGGTATGCTCTGCTCAGTTGGTGAACTTGGTCTTACAATTCACGATTTCCCCTATGCAATTGAAGACGGTATTTTTGTTCTCGGTGATGATTGCGACAAAACACTTGGTATGGATATTCACCATGCAATCGGTCTTAACGACGTTATCACAGAGTTTGAAATTACATCAAACCGTTCAGACTGTCTTAGCATCATCGGCCTTGCAAGAGAAGCAGCAGCAACATTTGATAAAGAGCTTAAAGTTGCTGACCCCGTTGTTAAAGGCTCAGGCGGAGATGTTAACGAGCTTCTTTCAGTTGAAATTGAAGAAGCAGAAAAATGTTACCGTTACTGCGGTGCAGTAGTTAAAAATGTAAGAATCAAACCTTCACCCCGTTGGATAAGAGAAAGACTCCGTGCCTGCGGTGTAAGACCTATCAACAATATCGTTGATATTACAAACTTTGTAATGCTTGAATATGGTCAGCCTATGCACGCATTTGACCTTCGTTACCTTGACGGTGGCAAAGTTATCGTAAGAAACGCACGTGAAGGCGAAAAAATTACAACTCTTGATGATGTTGAAAGAAATCTCACAACAGAAATGCTTGTTATTGCAGACGAAAATAAACCCGTTGCAGTTGCAGGTGTTATGGGTGGCGAATTCAGCGGAATTATGGATGATACAACAACTATCGTTTTTGAATCTGCATGCTTCAACGGCGTAAGCGTACGCAGAACATCAAAAGCTCTCGGTCTTCGCACAGAAGCTTGCACAAGATATGAAAAAGAACTTAATCCTGCAAGCTGTGAAACCTGCCTTAAACGAGCACTTGAGCTTGTTGAACTTCTTGATGCAGGTGATGTAGTTGACGGAATTGTTGACTGTTTCCCCACACCTAAAGAAGTTGTTAAACTTCCCTTTGAGCCTGAATGGGTAAACAACTTCATCGGTATTGATGTAAGTGCAGATGAGCAGAAGAAAATGCTTGAAAAAATCGGTTTCACAGTTGAAGACGGTATGATTTATGCTCCGTATTTCAGAAACGATATCGAACACAAGGCTGATATTTCTGAAGAAATTGCAAGATTTTACGGTTATCAGGCAATTCCCAACAGAGAACTGTCAGGTGTTGCAAATGCAAGACTTACAGAAGAACAGCAGCTTGAAATACTTATCCGTTCAACATGTCTCGGCTGCGGTCTTACAGAAATCGAAACATTCTCTTTCATCAGTCCCAAATATTATGATAAAATCAATCTTCCTGCAGACAGTGAATACAGAAACTCAGTTGTTATCACAAATCCCCTCGGTGAAGATACAAGCGTTATGAGAACAAATGCTATTCCCTCAATGATGGAAGTTCTTGCTCGTAACTATAAAAACAGAAATGAAAAAGCATATCTCTACGAAATTCCCGTAGAATATACTTCACAGGGACTTGAAGCACTTCCTCTTGAAAAACAGAAAATCGTAATCGGTATGTACGGCGATTGTGATTTCTTCTCACTCAAAGGTATAGTTGAAGAAATCCTTTATAAAACAGGTCTTTCCGGTTATGATGTTGAAGCTGTAACAGATGACCCCACATTCCATCCGGGACGTACAGCACGCCTTACAGTTGACGGTGAGGAATTTGCTTTGTTCGGTGAAATTCATCCCGCAGTTCTTGAAAATTACGGCATCGGCGAAAAATGCTATATTGCAAGAATTGATATAGAAACAATCTTCAACAAAGGCAGAGAACCCAAGCTTTACAAGAAATTGCCGAAATTCCCTGCAAGCACACGTGACCTTGCTTTCGTTTGCGACAGAGACATTCCTGTTCTTACACTCGAGAAAGCAATCAGCTCTGCAGCAGGCAAGCTTCTTGAATCTATCGAACTCTTTGATGTTTATATGGGCTCACAGATTGAAGAAGGCAAAAAGAGTGTTGCCTATAGCCTTAAACTTCGTGCAGAAGACAGAACTCTTACTGATGAAGAAGCTGATAATGTTGTCAAAAAAGCGATAAAAGCACTTGATAAGCTGGGAATTTCTTTAAGAAGTTGATTTTTTGCAGTGATTTAATAAAAAATTTATTAAAAAAGCATTGTGTTATCACAAAATGTAGTGTATAATATACTTAATTGCGATACGGAGGTGTATTTGTTATGGATGATAAGACAATTCAATTTTCCATCAAAGCAGAGTGTGAAGACGAAATCAGAAAAAACCTGATCTATGTCTATGATTCTCTGAAGGAAAAAGGTTATAATCCGATTAATCAGATTGTGGGATATATTCTTTCTGAAGACCCGACGTACATCACTACTCATAATAATGCACGTAGCGTAATTCGTAAAATCGACAGAGATGAGCTTATGCAGAAGCTTGTTGAGAATTATCTTAAAGATTAATAAAGGAGTTGTTCCGAATGGCTGATGAGAAAAAAGTTCAGGAAGAATTTTTGATGTTCAGAGATAAGCCTATGGTTCGCTGCGGAAATACAATTTATTACGGTGACATGAGAGATCCGTTTGTTGTAATGCTTTCAATCACTTCCACAAAGCCTCTCGGTGATATGGAGGTTGCTGACAGAGTTGTTGTTCAGCTTCTTTCAACTGACCAGGATGCAAGTCCCAGAGAGCGTATTGTGAAAAAGAGTGAGAAGAAAGGCCTTTATGCAGCAATCGATATCGGCGAAATCTGGCTCAAACGTGCACTCCAGCAGGCAGCAGGAGAATAATTAAAAGAGTAACCGCTGAATCTTGTGATTTCAGCGGTTTTCATCTTTTATCAGTTGTTTAAAATTTAATTCTTACGGTGTGTTCACCGATTCCGGTTTTTATCTCTATATCAGATGTTTTATATGTTATAGGGATTATTTTTGTTTCACCGTCTGCGACAACCTCTTTAACTTTTTCGTGAGAGAAAATTACTGTGGGAACATCGAATTCTTTATCCTGTGTGTATGTAAGAACAAACTCGTTATTCTTTCTGTCGTGATAGAATTCTTTGATGTCACCTGTAACAGCTCTGGGATAAGGACGGGAAAGAAGAGTCATAATCGGTTCGTCAAGCAATTCTTTCCAATATGCCCAGTATGTAGTGCTCCATTTGTACTTGTTAAACATATCCAGGAGAAATTCAATGTGTGGGAACCATTCAGTACCTTCAGAATGTCCGCCCCATTCGCCTACGATAACGGGGTTCTGCATTCTTTCTTGGGTTATTCTGTGCTGTGAGAAAATTGCATCAACTCGTGCATTTGAAGCGTATTTATAGAGGGGAGTGTCAACCATCAGGTCGTATCCGTGAGGAGCAAAACACTGCTGAGGCTCTCTTTTTCCGTTTACTTCAATATGAGTGTTAGCACAGGGTATGCTGAGGTTAGAATAGTAACAGTTTTCAATAAACAAAATACCTTTGTCAGTTGCTTCCCTGATTTTTGATGCCGTTTTGTTAAGGAAAGGCATATATCTTTCCGTGTCAAATTTGTTTATAAGTTTTTCACCCGCATTAACAATGTCACGGAAAACTTCGCCGGTGTAATGGTCAAGAACTTTAATTTTTTCTTTTCCGAGAACATCCTTGATAAGTTGGCATCTGCTGAGTCTTCTGTCAACAAGTGTAACACGTATGAGTTTTCCAATCATTTTTCTGAAAACTTTACCGCCGTCTTTTCCGGGGAAAGGTTCATTTAAAACGTCAAAACCGAAAAGTGCGGGATGGTCCTTGAATCTGTCCGCAACGTGTCCCCACATATCTGCAAAACAATCGAGAAGTCCGTCACCATCAACTTTTTTATTAGTCCAGAAATTATCAAAAGCTCTGTGTACGGCTCTGCCCCAGAAATAACCTTCTGCCCAGACTATTTTGGTTTTCTGAAATTTATAAGGCGCTTCATGTATTGCCCAGTCAGGAGCACCGTCACCTGCACCTGTTCTGTTGCAGAATAAATCCTGGTGCATATCAAGGTAAACATAGATACCTTTTTCGTGGCAGTAGTCCATGATTTTTTCAATGGAGTTAAGGTATTCCTCGTTATATTTTCCTTTTTCCGGCTCAACAACAGACCAGGTCATACCGAGTCTGATGATGTTGAAACCTAACTTCTTGAATTCATCAACCCAGAATAAATCTTTTGAAAATTCATTTGCAATAAATCCGGGAGTATAGTTTGTTTTATCAACAACATTCATGCCGTTGAAAATTCTTTCTCTGCCGTATGAATCGACAAATTTCATACCCTGAACTTTAATTGTATCCATTGTTTTTCTCCTTATAATAAAATTTTCTTAATTATCGTTTTGTTAAGGCAACTGCCGTCTTCTTTTCCGCCTGCGCAGAAAGAAATAAGCAGTGTTTTTTCGTCAATAAAATAAACAGCAGGGTAGCAGTAGCCTTTATCTTCATCATTTTCAAGAATTATTTCGTTTGAATAATTAATTCCGTCATCACTTTCGCGTAAAATAATCGGTGTTCTTCCCGCTTGGAAAAATTCTTCTTCCTCACTTCGCGTGTTATAAAAAGGGATAGGATTATAAATGCTGTAATATTTGCCTGAAAAAGGATTCTGTCTTATAAGCATCGGTGCTTCAGGAGAAGTGAATTTACCCGGAGCAGGGGAAGTCCATGTTTTGCCGCCGTCAACAGAAATGCTTTCATATTGGCATAAACAGTCAGTCCTGAAATATGTATAAAGCGAACCGTTTTTCAGTTCGATAATTCCCGGTTCCTGCAAACCCGTTTCGCTGTTGGGGTTGGGGTTTGCGAATTTTACATTTATTTCTTTCCATGTATTGCCGTCATCTTCTGAACAGAAAAGCAGAGAGAAAGCGTAATAATCAAACTGCAGTTCGTTGTTTTCATCAATGCCTCTTCTGTGTGAAGCGACAGGAATAAAAAGCCTCGAATCACTTGTTCTTAAAACTCGTGCGTTATTAACTACGTAATACGATTTAAAAGTATCAGGTAAACATTTTTTCTGTGAATAAAAGCTTTTTGCCTCGTCGTCTGAAAGCAAAAGATAATATTCCGAAAAACCGTTTTCAAGTTTTTTCAGGAAAAACAGACCGATGTCGCCGTTTTGCATTCTCAGCAGCGATACGCACATCAGATTTTTTACACCGAGGTCTTCAGCTCTGACTAAAATCCGCATATCAGAAAAGCTTTCACCGTTATCATAGGAAAATAAAGCTGCGATGTCGCATGAATCATCGTCTTCTCCGCCATCGGAATTATATCTTGAATATGCAAACATTATTGTACCGTCTTTTAATGTGATAAAGTCACCTTCGCTGTTGCGTCCGTTACCTTTCTGCGGAGAAATTTCGCATACGGTTTTCTGTTCTTTTATTTCAAGCATAAACATCACCTGCAATTATTTTACTATATCATCAGTATAAAGTCAAATAACATATATTTAACATTTTCTGCTTGAAATAAAATGCAAATTATGTTAAAATACCAAATCATATTATTAAAGGAGAGAGTCATATGAAAAAAGCAGTACGTATACTTGCTGTGGTTTTATCTTTTGTACTGATAGCAGGCACGGTTTTGCCGGTAAGCGCTATGGCAGTTTCAGAAGAAATTTCATGGGAAGAATATTTGAATGAAGGCAAAGGTGTATACATCGGGCCGGGTGCTGATGATACAGAAATGTATGTAACCTGGTACGGCGGAAAAGATGGCGTAACACCTTGCGTTAAAGTCAGCGAAAAGGCTGATATGTCGGATGCTGAAACCTTTGAAGGTACAATTCACACAGGCTATAAAGTTGACCGTTCAAACCATGTTACAGTAACGGGTCTTGAAAAAGGTAAAACTTATTACTACGTTTGCTGTGACGGCACAACAGATACAGAAGTTAAATCATTCAAAACAGTTGCAGAGGGTGCAGATTTTTCTGCAATTTATGTAAGTGATGTTCACATCACAGGCAATTCTTTTGAAGATGAAACTATTCGCGATACTTCAAAAGTATGGAGTGAGGTGCTTACAGAAGCTACTGCAAGAGAAGATATTTCACTCATTCTTTCAGGCGGTGACCAGGCAACAGAAGGTCAGCTGTATGAATACTACGGTTTGTTCTATCCTCAGCAGGTGAAAACAATTCCTTTTGCAATGGCACAGGGCAACCACGATGTAAAAAGATATACTTACGATGCAGTTGCAAACTATCCCAATGCAAAGCTTACAGGACTTTCAAAATCACTTATTCATGGTGACTATTATTTTACAAAAGGCGATGCCCTTTTCCTTGTTCTTGACAGCACCAATTCATCGGCAACTGACCACTATTTCTTCGTGAAAAATGCAGTGAAAGCAAACCCTGATGCAAAATGGAGAATTATGATGTTCCACCACGATTTGTACGGCGGTCATATTGAATCAAGGGAAAGCGAAAATATGCTTCTCCGTCTTCTTTTCACACCGATTATTGACAGATTCCAGGTTGACCTTGTTCTTACAGGTCACAGCCATTGCTTCAGCAGAAGCCATGTAATTTACAGAAATGAAATCACAGAAAATCTTGCAGGCAAAACAAGTGTAACAGACCCGAAAGGCACAATTTATCTCAATAACGGTTCTCTTAAAATGAATGCAGACAGTCAGCCGCAGGCACCGATTATTGATTCTGACAGAAAGAGTGAATATATCGCAACTGACTATCTTGCATTTGATACACCCATATATAACATCCTTTCATTTGAAGAAAACAGCCTTACAATAAAATCTTACACTTATGGTGCCGAAACACCTTTCACAGAGTTAACAATCAATAAAACAACTCAGCAGGGCGGTCATCCTGATAAGCCTACTCAGTTGTGGTTTGTAATCGGTAAATATATCGGCACAATTTATAATATTATCAACAACATTTCACGTCAGGGTGAAATAGCTGACAGAGGATAAATTTAATCCGTGGGAATCAGAGTCCCACGGATTTTTTTATAAAGTCTGAAATATAATCAAAGCCGTTTATTGTTCCGAGATTTTCAGGTCTGATTTTTTTGCCGTAAATTAAAAGCGGAACATTTTCTCTTGTGTGGTCTGTACCTCTGAAGCAAGGGTCACAGCCATGGTCGGCGGTGATAATAAGAATGTCATCTTCTCTCATTTCTTCCATAAATTCAGGCAGAAACTCATCAAATTCAGTAAGAGCCTGAGCGTAACCATCTTTGTCGCGTCGGTGACCGTAAATCATATCAAAATCAACAAGGTTTACAAAGCACAGGCCGTTGAAATCTTCTTTTGCGGTTTCAAGCATTTTTTGCATACCGTCATTGTTTGATTTTGTCAGAATGCTTTTTGTTATACCTTTACCTGCAAATATATCGGAAATTTTACCGATTGAAATAACGTCATAATTATTATCCTTCATCACGTCAAGCAGAGTTTTCTGCGGCGGTTCAATTGAAAAATCGTGTCTGTTGGCAGTTCTTGTAAAATTGTCGCTTTCGCCCACAAACGGTCTTGCAATAACTCTGCCGACTCCGTGCTTGCCTGTAAGGATTTTTCTTGCAATTCTGCAGTAATCGTAAAGCTTTTCAGGGCTTACAATTTTTTCGTGGGCAGCAATCTGAAAAACGCTGTCGGCTGATGTGTAAACAATAAGTTTCCCCGTTTCAAGATGTTCATTTCCGTAATCGCGTATAACATCAGTTCCCGAATACGGTTTGTTGCAAAGTGTTCCCACACCTGCCTGCTTTTCAAATTCGTTTATAATTTCATCAGGAAACCCGTCAGGGTAAGTGGGCAGGGGATTTTCGGAAACAATTCCTGCAATTTCCCAATGACCGATTGTGGTATCTTTGCCTTTGGATTTTTCAATTAAAGCTCCGTAAGTTGACGGAGGATTTTCACATCTTCCGATGCAGTCAACATAGTCTATATTACCAAGACCGAGTTTTATAAGATTTGGTATATTGAATTTTTGCGAAGTAGAAATACTTTTTAAAGTGTTTGCACCTGTATCATTGAAAACATCTGCATCGGGTGCATGACCTATACCGAAACTGTCAAGCACGCAAAGAAAAATTCTTTTCATATTTTTATCGCCGTCTCGAGTGCAATTTCCATCATTTCCGTAAATGAATTCTGTCTGTTTTCTGCATCAAGAGCCTCTCCCGTAACAATATTATCGCTGATTGTGCATATTGCAAGTGCATTCTTTTTAGCTTTTGCCGCGTTCATGTAAAGTGCAGCAGCCTCCATTTCAACTGCAAGTATGCCCATTTCTGCCCAACGTGCGTTTACTGTTTCATCAGCGTCATAGAAAGTATCAGATGATATAATATTTCCCACATGAAAGTGAGATGCGCGTTTTTCACATTCTTCTGCAGCAGTTTTCAGTAATTTATAGCTTGCCGTTGCAGAGAAAGTACCGGGGAGGTTAAATTGTCTCTGATAGTCAGAATTTGTTGAAGCACCCATGCCGAGTACAATGTCGTGTACATTTATGTTTTTATCAAGTGCACCGGCAGAGCCTACACGTATAATGTTTTCTACATCGAAGAAATTAAATAATTCATAACTGTAAATTCCTATTGATGGCATGCCCATACCGCTTGCCATAACAGAAACTTCTTTGCCTTTATATGTGCCCGTATAACCGTTTATTGCACGTACGTTATTAACAAGTCGGGCATTTTCAAGAAAATTCTCTGCAATATATTTTGCACGCAGCGGGTCGCCGGGCATAAGCACTGTTTTTGCAAAATCTTCAGGTTTTGCATTTATGTGAGGTGTAGGATAATTTTTCATATGTGGTCACACTCCTTTGTGTTATTTTACCACATAATTGTAAAAATAAAAAGAATAATTGTAAAAATTACTTGACTTTTTTTCAAAAAAAGCGGATAATTAGTTGTAATATTTTTGTAAAGGAGATATACAAATGTCAAGAAAATTTTTAAAAGTTCTCAGTGTAGTTCTTTGTTTTGCTCTTCTTTCTTCATTTGCTGTTATGGCATCTGCAGAAGAAACAGCAGCAGATTACACAATTGTTAACCCCTATGAAGATGTAATCTGGGAAGGCGAAAATGCATGGACAGGTTACAGAGGCAGCCTTCACACTCACTCAACATACAGTGATGCTACAGTAACACTTAAAGAGATGGTTATGGAATATTACAATCAGGGATTCGGTTTCCTTGGTATGGCTGACCACTCAGTTACAGGTGTTGAATGGAATCAGGCACCTGAGCAGGCAGCTCTTTATTACTATCAGTACCTTATCGGCTACACAATGGAACACCTTACAGACGCAGAATATGAAGGCGTTATCAACGGCACATATCCTATGGCTGACGGCTCAACACGTGAATACGGTCTTGCTTGTGTAACAGGCGCTAACGAGCTTAACGGTATCACTCTTACAAAAGGTCACGTTGTTGGTTACGGCCTTGAACGCGGTGTAGGTACAGGCCATGCAGGCCTTGAAAACGGCCACCGCGAAGCAGTTCAGTTTGCAGAAGAAAACGGCGGATATTCAGTTATTGCACATCCCGGCGACTGGATTGACACAAGAGAAGGTGTTAACGACCCTGAATACATTGATTATTTCACAAAGATTTTCCTTGATTACGATTCATGCCTTGGTATGGAAGTTTTCAACGAAACAAACAATGCAACTCCCTGGGACAGAAATCTCTGGGATAACATCCTTATGGAAACACTTCCCTATGGCAGAATGGTATGGGGCTATTCAAACAGCGACGCTCATGAACTCAACAAAGTTGACTCATCATTCAGCGTATTTATGATGCCCGAAAATACTGCAGAAAACGTTAAAGAAACAATGTACAATGGTAATTTCTTTGCAGTTACAAGAAAAATTCACGATAACCCCGTTCTCGGCCCTGCAGAAACATATGACGTTATGGACCAGAAACTTCCCGTTCCTATGGCAACAAACGTTGAAGTAGGCGACACAACAATCACAATGGATGTTGAAAACGCAGACTTTGTTCAGTGGATTGCAAACGGCAAAATCGTTGCAAAAACAGAAGTAGACGGCACAGGCACATCAACAATCGACCTTTCACAGATTGAAAACTCAGATGAGTTCCTTTATGTACGTGCAGAAATCTTCGGTGAAGGCGGTTGTGCAGCAAGCCAGCCCTTCGCTCTTGACCGCGGAGATGCAATGGAATATGAACAGGACACTTCTCTTGCAGCAAAACTCGAATACCTCTGGTATCGCTTCATCAGCTGCAGATTCTTCATCATCTTCCAGGAACTTTACAGAGCTATTGTATAATTGAATGCAACACAAAGCCCCTGATTGATTATCTCAATCAGGGGTTAATTTTTTTGAGTTTATCTGTAGTTTTCAATAACTGCTTTGAGCATGCTTACTGCATTATCAACTCCAACAGTGCCGCTGTTGATTGTAACATCATAGTTTCTTGCATCGCCCCAGTCCTGTGAGCCGTAGAACTGGTTATGTCTGATTCTTGCCTTGTCGGTTTTCTTGACGATATCGGTTACATCGTCTTTGTTTATGCCGTATTTTTCAACTGCTCTTTCGCATCTTTTTTCAAATTCAGCGCAGATAAAAACATTAAAGCAGGGGAACTGATTTTTAAGAATGTAATCAGCACATCTTCCGACAATAACGCATGAACCTTGTGAAGCCAAATCTTTGATAACTTTGGATTCAGCCTGAAAAACCTGGTCTGAAAGTGACTGACCGTAATGAGACATCATATTGCCGAAAGTATAAGTATTTGTTGCAAGGTTGAAAAGCAGACTGCTTGTAACCCTTTGTTCTTCTTTTTCAATAAATTCAGCACAGAAGCCTGTTTCCTTTGCTGTTTTGTCGATAATAGTTTTGTCGTAATAAGGGATTCCGAGCTCCATAGCAAGCTTTTCGCCTATTTCACGTCCGCCGCTTCCGAATTCACGGCTGATGGTAATTATTAAGTTGTTTTTCATAATAAGTAATCTCCTTTCACTTTCGGATTACAAATATATATTACCACAAATCTTGAAAAATGGCAATAATAATGTTAAAATATAACTTAATCGATGATATAAAAGGTGATTTCTATGACTTTGAACGAAGCTAAAATCCGCGCAGAAGAATTAAGGATTTTTTTAAACTATCACAGCAAAAAATATTATATTGATGATGACCCGCAGATCTCTGACTTTGAATACGATAAAGCTTTGCGTGAACTTGAAAATATTGAAAATGATTTTCCGAATCTTGTCACTCCCGATTCACCCACACAACGTGTTGGCGGAATGGCGGATAACCGCTTTGAAGAAGTTCATCATGCAGTGCCTATGGAAAGTCTTCAGGATGCTTTCAGCTTTGAAGAGCTTGAAAGCTTTGATGAAAAGATAGGCGACAGCACGGTAACATACGTAGTAGAGCCTAAAATCGACGGTCTTTCGGTGTCCCTTGAATACCGCGATGGTGTGTTGGTCAGAGGTTCTACGCGTGGTGACGGTGTTGTGGGCGAAGATGTTACTGCAAATTTACGCACAATAAAAACAATTCCTCTTGTCCTTAATGAAAAAATACCTTTCCTTGAAGTAAGAGGAGAGGTTTATATGCCGAGAGAGGTTTTTTTGTCACTTGTTGAAAAGCAGGAAATCAATGGCGAGAAGCCTTTTAAAAATCCGAGAAATGCTGCCGCAGGTTCATTAAGACAGAAAAGTTCAAAAATTGCGGCTGAAAGAAATTTAAGCATTTTTGTTTTTAATATTCAGCAGATTGAGGGCAAAGAAATTACTTCTCACAAAGAATCACTTGATTATCTGAAGACATTAGGATTCAGAACAGTTCCTTTTTATAACGAATATAAAAATTTTGCAGATGTACTCGGAGAGATTGAGCGTATCGGTAATGAACGCGGAAATCTTCCTTTTGACATTGACGGAGCAGTTATCAAAGTAAATAATTTTGCAAAGAGAAAAGAACTTGGCTCAACTTCAAAATTCCCTAAATGGGCTGTAGCTTATAAATATCCGCCTGAAGAAAAGGAAACAAAACTCACCTGTGTTGAAATTCAGGTGGGCAGAACAGGTGTGCTTACTCCTGTGGCAGTTCTGGAACCTGTTCTTCTGGCAGGCTCAACTGTAGGCAGAGCTACAATGCACAATGAGGATTTCATACGTGAAAAAGGTATCAGCATCGGTGACACTGTAATTGTCAGAAAAGCAGGGGATATTATTCCGGAAATTGTGTCTGTTGCGAAGAAAGGCGAAAATACTGAGGTTTACACGATGCCGAAAATATGTCCGTCATGCGGCAGTGCTGTTTCGCGTGAAAAAGATGAAGCGGCAATCCGTTGCCACAACCCCGAATGTCCTGCACAGCTTCTGCGTAATATCATTCATTTCTGCTCAAGAGATGCAATGGATATTGAAGGCTTAGGCGAAGCAGTTGTGGAAGTGCTTGTGAATGAAAAGCTTATCTCAAGCGTTGCAGATATTTATTATCTTAAAGCAGAAAATGTGCTGTCCCTTGAAAGGTTTGCAGAAAAATCAGCAAGCAACCTGATTGATGCCATAGAAAAATCAAAAGAAAACGACCTTGCAAAGCTTATTTTTGCTTTCGGTATCAGACATATCGGTCAGAAAGCCGCAAAGCTTCTTGCAGTAAATTTCGGAACATTGGAAAAAATTATGTCTGCAACAAAGGAAGAAATTCTTCTTATCGATGGCTTTGGTGAAATTATGGCAGACAGTGCAGTAGAATTCTTCTCCCTTGAGCAGACACGGAAAATGGTTGAAGAGCTGAAAAATGCAGGAGTCAATATGAATTCTCTGCAGGAAGTTAAGGATAACCGTTTTCAGGGAATGACTTTTGTTCTTACAGGTACATTGCCAACAATGTCGCGTAATGAGGCAAGTGAAATAATTGAAGGATTTTCAGGCAAAACCTCTTCTTCCGTTTCAAAGAAGACTACCTATGTTTTGGCGGGTGAAGATGCAGGGTCAAAGCTTACTAAAGCACAGACGCTGGGAATAAAAATCATTAACGAAGATGAATTCAAAGCGATGATACTTTAATAATTCGGTGAGGAATTTTATGAAAATTTTAAATTTCGGTTCGCTTAATATTGACCATGTTTACAAGGTGAAAAATTTTGTAACACCGGGAGAAACTGTAAAATCAAAAGAATACGTTAAGAAAGTCGGCGGTAAAGGCCTGAATCAGTCAATAGCATTGGCAAGGGCAGGGGTTGAAGTTTACCACGCAGGAGCTGTAGGCGAAGACGGAAAATTTCTTGTTGATTTTCTCAAAAAAGATAATGTAATTACGGATTATATCAATATATCTGAGATTCCTACGGGTCACGCAATAATTCAGGTTGATGAAACGGGTGAAAACTGTATATTGCTTTACGGCGGTGCAAATCAGAGCATTAAAGAAGCGTATGCTGAAAATGTTTTATCCTTCTTTGCGGAGGGTGATTATGTTGTTTTGCAGAATGAAACTAACATCGTTCATTTTGTAATGGAAAAAGCTCATGAAAAGAAAATGAAAATAGTTTTCAATCCCTCTCCGATTACTGAAGATATGAAAAATTTTCCTCTTGAAAATGTTGATTGGTTCATTCTCAATGAAGTGGAAGCAGAAACGTTGACTGATGAAAAAGAAATCGAAAGAATGATTACTTCACTGAAATCAAAGTATCCGTCTTCAGCTTTTGTTCTGACACTTGGCGATAAGGGAGCAATATATTTTAATAAAGACGAAATAATTTCAGTTGAGGCTGAAAAGGTAAAAGCCGTTGATACAACTGCGGCAGGTGACACTTTTACCGGGTATTTCCTTGCGAATATTGCAAAAGGTGCAGGCGTGAAAGAAGCTTTACAGCAGGCTGCAAAGGCTGCAGCGAAAGCAATAACGGTTCTGGGTGCAGCAGAATCAATACCCTATATGTAAAAACAGCCTTATATTTGTTGCGGGTCCTGAAAAAGCGGTATATCAGGTTGGGCAAAAGTAAAAATAATAAACAGAACTGCAATTAAACACAGAATAATAAATGCAACAATCGGTCTTTTGCAGGGAAATGAATTCTTCTTAAAAAACTGTGTTTCAGCGTAATATGCAATTGCAGATGATATGTAAAATATTAGAATATTAAACCATCCGGCTTCAAGACCGGTTACGCCTGTGTAGGTGTAATAAATTGTCGGAATCAGCAGTAAACCGATTAATATTCCTGCAAGCTTATAGCACGGGAATTTTTCGTGCTTTTTGCCGATAAATCTGTATTCAATAAAGGAAAAAACAAACATAGGGAAAAATAAAATCTTCATATGTTCCCATATCGATTCATTTATTGCGGAAAAAGGCGCGAAAAAAATATTCTGTTCAGTCAGTTCATAAAGAAAATGTAAAATTACTCCTGATATTCCCGTGAAGATGAATCCGAGAATCTGCCAATTTGCAAATGAATTTTTCAAAAAAACACCTCCGTAATTGATATATTCAATCGCGGAGGTTTTTATTCTGTGTGTTAATTTCTGAATATCAGATACAGAATTCCGTAAATTACAGGCTGATGAATCATATAAATCCAAAGAGTATTTCTGCCGATAAATTCAAGAGGTTTGCATGATACAAAAGAAAGATGCTTTAATAAATCTTTTCTGAGGAATAACCTGAAAAGGAAATACCCGCAGAAGAACAGAAAAATCCAAGGAAAAAACGGAACGTAATCTGATGATGAGAAATTTGCAGGCGGAAAGCCGAGAAATGCTGTTAAATCATTTGCGTATAAAAAGTCAGGGATTCTTAGAAGCGTAAATTCACCGAAAGCAATTTTTCCTTTCATAAGATTTTTGGTAAGAGCAAAAAGAATCGCTGAAATAATAATGCCTGCCGGTGGCGGGATTTTTGAAAAAACTTTATCAAGCGGAATCATTACGAGCATTGCCGTGCCGAGAAAACATAATACACCGAAAAGTATAAAATTACTTGGCATGAAGATTAAAGTTACAACGCTTATTATAACAGAGCAAATTATTACCGTAACAGCCCTTTTAAGGCGTTTATTACCAAGAGAGGAACAAAATCCTGAAAGTAAAACAAACGTCCACAGAATGCTTTGCTGCCAGATTTCGCCTATGTCGCTTTTGAACCACGGCATATCAATTCTGAAAATATAAACTAAATCCCATACTGTATGGAAAATAATCATACTGATAAGTGCCAGTGCTCTTAAAATATCTAAAGAAGTATATCTGTTTTTCATTTTATCAACTCTCAAAAACAGGCTGTATCGTTGTGATACAGCCTGATAAATTATATTTTATTATATGAAATAATTTTAAAATCTTTAATATCTACCGTACAATCATAGTTTCCGTGGATTTCAAAACCGATGTTTGTACCGCCGATATAGAAATCTTCCTTCTTTACTTCTCTTGAAAAAGTGTCCGATTTGTTTGCTGCTTTCATCGCTTTTTCAATGTGAGGAGTAAGGTCAACCTCCACATGAGTCCACTCATCTGAAACATAAGGCTTTCCGTTTCTGAAAAGTGACTTTCTGTCAGAGCCGTAAGTGTCTTTTGAAGACAGGCAATAAATCATCTGACCGCTTCCTTTATCAAGAGCCCATGTTGTGTCAACAGGTCCTCTGTCGTCAAAAAGGTTTACGCCGAACCAGATAAATTCGTGGCTTTCAGTTCCCTTGAGATAAAAGTAAGCAAGAAACTGCGTAGCGTTTACGCCTTCTTTATTTGTTGTATCAACGAAATCGGAAAGTCTTATATCAAGATTCAGAACAATTCTGTCTGCAGAGCAATTGTAAAATGCTTTGTCTTCATCGCTCAGCAACTGATAATCGCAGATAGGTGACTGTTCAAGAAGCAGGTGAGGCCAGTTTTCATATGTTGCGGCTTCACCGTTATAGACGTTACTTGCATTAAGACGCATTGAAACAGATTTGTCTTCAGGGTTATATGTAACAGTTTTTGTAAGACCGTCAGTGATTGTGTATTTTTCGCTGTCAGCTCTGTTTTCCCAAAGGCAGTTTCCGCTGTTCCATTGTGCAATCATCCAGGCAGGAGTTACTTCGCTTTCACTGTAAGTGAAATTACCCAAAGGCACACCTGCACCGTTTTCTGTTTGCTGAGACATAACAGTAAAGCCGTTGTCAAATCCGATATCGTTCAGCAATTGTTTCTGCTCATATCCTTTCAGCTCAATACCGAAATGAGATGTAAGGGCAAGCAAAAGCATAAAAAAGAAAGATAAAATTCTGCTTATCATAATTTAAAAATTATTTTTTGCTGAGAATGTCTTTAATGTCAGCGAGAAGTTTTTCCTGATTGAGTGTGCTTTCTTCAAGCTGTGCCTGACGAGCTTTGATAGCTTCAAGTTCAGCTTCTTCTTTAGCTTTTTCTTCTGCAGCTTTCTTTTCTTCTTCTGCAATTTTTGCAGCGTCGAGCTTGTTCTTGACTTTCATGATAATACGAAGAACAACGAATACGCATAAAGCAACGATAAGGAAATCAATAATTGTCTGAAGCCATGTGCCCCACATAATGTTGATAGCTTCTGTTGTTTCTGTTGCAGGCTGAATTTCTGTCATCATCTCGTTCATGTTAATTGCGCCTGTGAGCTTTGCAATAACGGGGTTGATGACATTTTCAACAAGGCCTGTAACGATTTTGCCGAACGCACCGCCGATTACAACGCCGACTGCCATATCAATGATATTACCTTTTGTGATGAATTCTTTAAAGTCTTTGAAGAAATTTTTCATTTTCTACCATCCTTTTACAAATTTTTTATAATTGTAACACAATTATCTGATAAATGCAATGTAGTTGAGTAATTTTGTAGATACAAAAATTCCCCCGACAGTATGTTTTCACTGTCGGGGGAAATTGTGTCAGTTTGTAATTACCTTGATTGTTGCGTGTTCATTGTCTGTTTCGTTACTGTCAATCTCATTTGCTAATGAAAATTTAACTTTCAATTCAGGTGTGAGCTTGCTTTCGGGGATAAACAATGTTGCGTTAAGGGGCTTTTCTTCATCTGTTGTGATTTCGATGAAATAGCCGGGTTGTGTTACAAGGTATTCAGGATAAGAATTTTCTCTGATGTAGCGGATTTCTTCTG